>DATHUZ010000716.1:0-4572 GCA_035461725.1 Anaerolineae bacterium | reverse complement strand
ATAATCGATTCGTGTTATTCCCTCGGCGGGCACACACGCGCCTGTTCTGCACACGGGCACGAGTGTGCCCGTCCGCATTTCGTTTACTCCTTTACCTGGACACGCACGGCCGCACTCGTCACCATCACGCCGCCCTCGTCGATCCCACGCGCCACGAACACGTGCACCCCTGGCTGCAGTGTCCACAGCGCCTCGTACGGAGGCGCGCCGAACCGGGCCAGCACCTCCCCATCCACCAGCAGGGTCACCTCGCGCAGTCCTGTCCCCGCCCTCGCCGACACGACGATCCGCTGCGCATCACGCGCCAGTGACGCGTCGATCCGGTACGTCGCATTCCTGTCCGGTGCCGTCAGGACGAGGCCCGTGCCATTCACAGACCGCGCGACTCGATACTCGGGACTCTCGGACTCGGCACCCTCCCGATCCACGGCTCCCGAATCTACGGATCCCGAGTGTACGGATCCCGAATCTACGACTCCCGACTTCCCAATCCCCAATCCCCAATCCCCAATATCCCCCACCTCCACCGGCTCCGTCCCGGCGATAAACAGCTCCCTCACCCGCTGGGGGCAGTTGGCGCCGGGAAGTAAGCCGGTGCTGGCGCACACTTCCACCTCCACCAGCCCTTTCGGGCGCTCGAACGCGCGCGCGGGCCGGCCCTTGAGTGCCGCCTCCATAAAGTCGTGCCAAATCGGTGCGGCGCCGCTGATACCCGAGATCTCGCGCATCGCCTCGCTGTCGGCGTTGCCGGCCCACACCCCCACCACCAGGTCGGGCGTATAGCCGACGGTCCAGTTGTCCCGAAAATCGGTCGTCGTGCCCGTTTTCACCGCTGCCGGGCGGCTCAGCTCCAGCACGCTTGCCTCGCCAAATGACGGGATGCGCGCCACCGGGTCGCTCAGAATATCGCTCACCAGGTATGCCACCTGCTCGTCGAGCACGCGCTGCGCCCTCTCCGCCACCGGCTTCCACACCAGGTTGCCCGCGTCGTCCTCCACGCGCCGGATCGCCACGGGCCGCACCCGCTCTCCGCCGTTGGCCAGCGCGCCATACGCTGCCGTCAGCTCCAGCAGCCGCACCTCGCCTCCGCCGAGCGTCACCGACAGCCCGAGCCGGTCGCTGTCGTCGAACGTGGTAATCCCCATCCGGCGTGCCAGGGCAGTCATCGACTCGACACCGATCCTGTCGAGCACCTTGACCGCGATCACGTTGTAGGACGAGGCCAGCGCCTCGCGCAGGCGTACCGCGCCGCGGAACTGCAGGTCATAGTTCAGCGGGACGTACGGCTCGCCTTCTTTGGTCACGAACGCCGTTCGCTCGTCGAGCATCACCGTCGCCGCCGTCACCTCTCCCGTGCCCAGCGCTGCCGCGTAGGTGAGTGGTTTGATCGCCGAGCCGGGCTGGCGTTGAGCCGTCGCCCCGTTCACGGCGCCGTCGATGCGCGCCGAGAAATAGTCAGGGCTGCCCAGCATCGCCAGGATCTCCCCCGTCTCCGGGTCGAGCGCCACCAGCGCCGCGTTGCGCACGTTCCGCCCGCCCGGCGGGCACTCGTCGCGCCCCCCGTTGCACTCGGCCAACCGCGCCAGGCGGTAGCGGACCTGGTCGCGCGCCATCTCGTTCAGGTCCAGGTCGAGCGTGGTATAGATGTTCAGCCCACCCTGCTCCAGCCGCTCCAGCCCCAGCTCCCGCTCCAGGATGCCGCGTACATACATCACAAAGTGTGGCGCCCGGATCTCGAACGGTGCCGAGGCAAAGTAGAGTTTTTCCCTGCGCGCCAGCTCCGTCCGCTCTGTCGCCAGGTAGCCGTGCTTGACCATCAGGTCGAGCACCACTCCCTGCCTCTCACGGGCCGCCTCGAGGTTTTCCAGTGGGTTGTAGTAAGCAGGTGCCTGCGGCAGGCCCGCCAGCATGGCACACTCTGCCAGGTCGAGGTCACGCACCGGCTTGGCAAAGTACGCCTGCGCCGCCGCTTCCACGCCATAGGCCATGTTCCCGAAATAGATCTCGTTCAGGTAGAGCGCCAGCACCTCGTCCTTCTCATAGCGCCTGGCGATCCGCCACGCCAACACGGCTTCGCGCAGCTTGCGCCGCAGCGTACGCTCGTACCGCTCGTCTGGATCGAGGAGTAGGGTGCGTGCCAGTTGCTGCGTGATCGTGCTTCCCCCCGATAGCACCTCACCGCCGCGCACGTTGATCCACAGCGCGCGCACGATCGCCCACGCGTCGACACCCGGGTTGGTGTAAAAGGAGGCATCCTCGGTGGCGACCACCGCCTGGCGCAGCGCCAGAGGGATCTCGTCGAACGGCACCGGCGAGTGCAGACCGGTGTGGGGAGGAAGCATCTCGAACAGCAGCCGGCCGTGGCGATCGTACACCTTCGAGCTTGGCACGCCGCGGTAGCTGGCGAGTGCCGTTCCGCCGGTGCTGTCGAGGCGGGGCAGATCTCCGAACAGCCACCACCAGGCGCCGGCACACGCGGTTGCAATCAGAATCAGGCAAACAACCACCGCCGCGGTGCGGCGGCGGCGTTGACAGGCGGGCATTTCACTCTCCCCGTGTTCGATCCAGTATGCTCAGATTATAGGCGAGCCCATCGCCTGGCAATTGACTGTTGGTCAGTGCCTACCCCACACGCAGCCAGCGCTCACACCCGGCGCCCCTGCAGCGCCGAGTATATCACACTTTCCGGCTCCTGTCCACGCCCTCCGCAGGATTGCACGCCGCCCCGATATAGACGTTCCGGGCATAATGTGCTATAATCTCTATACAGTCGACGTTTGTCGTGCGCTCTTGTACGTGACATGCGGCCGGCAATTCGTCCACACCGCTCTCTGCGACGCCAACGACCTGTATGTCTCCTGTGTAATAGACGTGGTCACGTGCTCATCCGTTCCACTGCCGCCGTCGTGACCGTAGGAGGTGCCCTTTGGCCACCAGCGAACAGGTACGATGGGAACAGGTGCAGCCCATCCTGGGTGCGCAGCCCACCCAGCAAGTGCCCTTTGCCCAGTACGTGGTCAACATCGGCGCCGTCCAGGGCGGTGTCCTCAACTTTGGGGCACCCGGCCAGCGCGCCCAGGACCTCATCCGGCCGCGCCCGCAGCCGCCGCAGATTTTGCCCCGCCGCGTCCCGGGCTTTGTCGATCGCAACCAGGAGCAGCGCATCGTCGGCCAGTGCCTTGCCCGCGACCAGGTGGTCGATGTGCACGGCCCCGACGGCGTGGGCAAGACGTCGCTGATCAGCCAGACGATGCACACCCAGATCCCGGGCAATTTCCCCGACGGCATGATCTACCTGACCGGCCGTCACCAAACGCGTGACGATCTGCTCCAGGGCCTGTTCGAGTGCTTTTATGAATCGTCGACCGGCAGCCACGTCAAGGTCGGCGAGAATGACGTCCGCCGCTACCTGGCCGGCAAGCGCGCGCTTGTCGCCATCGACGACTGCAACGACCTGGAGGAGGGCGACGCCGAAGCCCTGTCGCAGGCCGCGCCCCAGTCGGCCATGCTCATCGCCGGGCGCGAGCCGCAGGCGTGGGGAGGTGCCGGCGTCGCGCTCCAGGGGCTGCCGCGCGGCGATGCGGTCGCCCTGCTGGAGCGCCTGTGGGGCCGGCCGCTGGGCGCTGATGCCGCCACCGCCGATGCCATCTGCGCCGTGCTCGGCGATCTGCCACTCGCGATTGCCAAGGCGGTACGGACTGCCGCCGGGCGCCAGGTTCCCCTGGCGCAGTTGCTGCACGAGGTACAGCCGCAGGCCGCCGGGGCGCAGCCACTCGCCGGGGCCTTCTTTATGCTCGGCAACCACCTGTCCGATGGAGAGCGCACCCTCCTATCGGCTGTGGCCGCACCCAGCGGCGATACTGTCGACCGGCGCGCGCTGCTTGCCATCTCGGGTCTCGCCGCGCCGGACGTCGATCGCTACCTGGCGCGCCTCCAAAAGCTCGAGCTGGTGCATGCCGAGGGCGGGCGCTACCGGCTGGACGAAGCGCTCCGGCCCTACGTCCGCCATTATGGCGCCGACGAGGCGATGCGCGCTCGTGCCGCCGACTATTACCGGCATCTGGCCGGCAGCCTGCGCGCCCACTCGCCCGATCCTGACGAAGAAAACGTCATCATGGCCCTGCGCTACTACTACGAACAGCGCGATTGGCCCAAGGTGATCGAGATTGTGCGCGCTCTCGAGCCCTACCTGGCCACCACGGGACGGTGGGGACAGTGGCGCCGGCGGCTGCGCTACGCCGGGCACGCCGCGCAGCAGATCGGCGACCGCGCTACCGAAGCGTGGGTGCAAAACCAGCTCGGCATCGTCGCCCTGGGAGCGGCCGACGTCGCCGCCGCCAGGCAGTTTTTCCAGGGTGCGCTGAGTACCTGGCAAGCGCTCGGCGACCGGAACGGTGCGACCATCGCCCGTTGGAACCTGCAGGTGCTTCTCGGTCCGCCGCCGCCCCCGCCGCGCCGGGCCGAGCCCCGGCCTTCTCCCGAGGGGGGCGCCAGCCCGATCGTGCTCGCCCTGGCGGGCATGGCCGCCGCCCTGTTGATCGGGCTTGGCGTGCTCGCCGTCATCGTATCTAA
>DATHUZ010000715.1:0-2955 GCA_035461725.1 Anaerolineae bacterium | reverse complement strand
CTGCGAGAGCCCGGCATTCCCATGCCGGGCTCTCGCAGCGCCTGGGGCACTGAGTGACCGGGGGCTTGACAATGACCGGGAAGCGGCTATAATGGAAGAGTATTCACCGTATGAGTAATCTGTACCCGGAATAGTCATCGTCTGAAGAGAGGGTGTACACCATGTCCGGAGAAGAGAAACAGTCACCCCAGCCGGTGCTGCTGGGACTGCTCATGAACGAGCCGCGGCACGGCTACGACCTCTACCAGGAGCTAAGCGACGACCTCGGGCAGGTGTGGCAGGTGGGCTTGAGCCAGGCGTACGCCCAGCTCAAGCAGCTCGAAGAGGCCGGCATGGTGACGAGCCAGGTGGAGCCGCAAGAGGGGCGCCCGGCGCGCAAGGTATACCACCTCACACCAGGAGGGCGCGACCTGTTCCTCGATTGGGTGCGCCAGCCTGTCCCCTACCTGCGCCACATCCGGGTCGAGTTCCTGGCACGCCTCTACTTTTACCGGCGCCTGCGGCTGGATGGGCTCGACGAGCTGGTGGAGAGGCAAAAAGCGGTGTGCCGGGAGCAGATCGAGCGCTTTGCGCACATCGCAGGCGAGGCGGAGGACGACTTTCGCCGTCTCGTGCTCGAGTTTCGGATCGGACAGCTCCAGGCGGTAACAGAGTGGCTGGACCGGTGTGTCGAGGTAACGGACGGAGAGGCAGTTGTTACACAGAGATACACGGAACCAAACAGAGATACAGGGAGAGAAGAATGATCGACAGAAAAGTGTGGTCCCTCATGGTCGTGATTCTGCTCGCGATGGCGCTGCTGGCAGGGTGTGGGGGAACGCCGGCGCCGGGGGTCGCGCCGACGTCGCCGGCCGCGGGCGTGGCGGAGCCGACGATGGAATCGCCACTGCCGACGCCGGAGCAGGGGGTAAACATCGTCGTGACCGACGCGCTGGGCCGGACGGTCGAGTTCGAGGAGCCGCCGGAGCGGGTCGTCATCACCGGAAGAAGCAGCCTGACGATCGTCGAGACGGCGTTTCTTTTTCCTGAAGCGTGGGAGCGAATCGTGGGTGTGGGTATCGGACGGCAGAACGCGGGAGATTTTTTGAACCTCGTGAATCCGGCGTTCGACGACAGGGAAAAGCTGCCGCCCGAGGCGGGGCCGGAACAGGTGGCCCCCCTGAACCCCGACGCGGTGATGATCCGCGACTTTATGGAAGAGAGCATGGGACGCACGTTCGAGCAGATCGACGTGCCGGTGGTCTATATGAACCTCGAGACCCCCGAGACGTACTTCCGGGACCTGCGCACGCTCGGGCAGCTCTTTGACAACGAGGAGCGGGCGGAAGAGATCGAGGCGTACTACCAGGACCGACTCGACGTGGTGCGCGAAGGGTTGGAGGGACTGGAGGCGGGCGACAGACCACGGGTGCTGCTGATGCAGTACAGCACGCAGGAGGGGGAGGTGTCGATCGAGGTGCCGTCGGCGTCGTGGCTGCAGACGACAGAGGTCGAGCTGGCAGGCGGCGAGCCGGTGTGGAAGGAAGCAGCGCAGGCAGGCGGCTGGACGGTGGTGAATTTCGAGCAGGTGGCGGCCTGGGACCCGGACAAGATTTTTGTGATCGCGTACGACATGGATGCGGCCCAGGTGGCGGACGAGCTGGCGGCCGACCCGCAGTGGGCAGCGCTGCGTGCCGTGCAAGAGGGGGAGATCTATGGCTTCCCGGCGGACGTGTTCAGCTGGGACCAGCCCGATCCGAGGTGGATCCTGGGGGTGACGTGGCTGGCGACGCGCATCCATCCCGACCGGTTCGGCGACGTGGACATGACCCAGGAGGCGATCGACTTTTTCGAGCAGATGTACGGGATGGACGAGGCGGCGGTCCGCGCCGAGATCCTGCCGCGCGTGACGGGGGACGTGGAGTGACGACGCGAGAGGGCGGCGGGGCGGCACAGCCGGCAGCAGGCAGCCGGCGGCTGCCACGCGGCCAGGCGGCGGGACGGGCCGCGTGGGCGGCGCTGTGGCAGCGGCCGCTGCTCCTGCTTGCAGGCGCGCTGGTGGTGGTGATGGCCGCCTCTCTCCTGGTGGGCCGCTACCCGGCAGCGGGCGTGATGTCGCCATCGGCGCTGTGGGACGACCCGCTGGCGCAGCGGCTGGTGCTCAACCTGCGCCTGCCGCGCGTGCTGAGTGCGTGCCTGCTCGGCATGACACTCGCCGGGTGCGGCGCGGTACTGCAGATGATTTTTCGCAACCCGCTGGTAGAGCCGGGGTTTCTCGGGGTGTCGCAGGGTGCCGCGTTTGGCGCCGCGTTGAGCATCATTACGCTGCACGCGGGCGCACTGGTCACAGAGGTGATGGCGGCGGGCTTTGCTATCCTCGGCCTGGCGCTGTCGTACCTGATCGCGCGGCGGATCCGCTTTGGCGGCTGGATCCTGCGTCTGGTGCTGGCCGGCATCGCCGTGTCGGCCCTCTTTTCGGCGGGCGTCGGCGTACTCAAGTACGTGGCCGACCCGCTGACAGAGCTGCCCGACCTGATCTTCTGGATGCTGGGCGGCCTGTGGCGCGTCACCTGGCCCGACCTGCTCTACCTGCTGCCGCCGGTCGCCGTAGGGCTGGTGGTGATTATGCTGATGCGTTGGCGCCTGAACCTGCTGTCGCTCGACGACGACACGGGCTTTTCGCTGGGCGCGGCGCCGGGACGCGAGCGGGCGATCGTGCTCGTGGCGGCGGTGACGGCGACGGCGGCGGTGGTGTCGGTGGCAGGCATCGTCGGCTGGATCGGGCTGCTGGTGCCACACGTGGCGCGCCGGCTGACCGGGGCCGACGCGCGGAGGGCAGTGCCCGCGTCGCTGCTGATCGGTGGCCTCTTTGCCGTGGTCTGTGACGACCTGGCGCGCACCACCCTCCCCGGCGAGATACCACTCGGTATCCTGGCATCACTGTTCGGGGCGATGTTGTTCGTGGGGATGATGATC
>DATHUZ010000714.1:0-3292 GCA_035461725.1 Anaerolineae bacterium | reverse complement strand
GTCGTGATAGGCGGCCGACTCTTGCGAGTAGAGCGTGCTGACCCAGGTGTAGAGCCATTCGCCACCCGGCGACAGGTTGACGCGGTTGGGGTATCCGCGGGCACGAAAAGCGACGTTTCTCAGTTGGCCAAGCGTGGCGTTGGATGCTGTGACACGGTCGACAACAGAGCTCGTCGCGAGAAGAACGTAGGTGTCGACACCGTCAGGCTGCCAGGCGACCTCTACCGGCAAGCTGGCCCTGCTGAGAATCGTGTCGGTAACCAGCGTGCCGCTCTCTGCGCTCAGAAACCAGAGATGCCGCTGCTCGGCGACGCCTGTAGGATCGAACTCGGCGAGGCCTGTGGCCAGTACGTAGCGGCCGTCGGCGCTGACTTCCAGGCTGTCGATGGCGGATGCCTGCACGTCAAACGTTGCCAGGGTGGCGCCGGTCAGGGACGACAGGATCTGTCCCTGGGCGCCGGCCGCGACGTAGAGCAGATCGAGGGTGGGGTGCAGGCGCAGAAAACGAACCGGCGACTCGGGGGCCACAGGCAAGATGATGGTCGGGATACGTGCCAGACTCGCCAGGTCGACCTGGACGACGCGGGCGCCCTCGAGCCCCACGTAGAGGCGGCCGCCCGGATCGTGGACAAGTGGCACGGAGAGCACGGTTTCTTGCTCGCCAGCGATCGTCAGATCGTCCACGGACCACCGAGCATAGTCCACCTTTTGCACCTGGACATGGTAGCCGGCCTGTTCTTCAAAGAACTCGAAGCGTGCGATCCCATCTTCCCCGGTGGTGACGGCCGTTAGCGGATCCTGGCCCGAGAGACGGGCAACGACCTGGGCACCGGCCAGCGGTGCTCCGGTGTTGCCATCGATGACGTGCACGGAGAGGACCGTGAGCGGCGGCGTGGTAGCATAAACGGCAATGATGGCAGCGAGTGCAAGGCCAGCCACCAGCATCACCACTACCCGGCGCCACGCGAGGGGTGCTCGCGTCCGCTGTCTGCCGTCCATTTCTACACGCTCCGAGCCGGTGGGTGCGACCAGCGTCCGCCCGAGGCGTACTCGGGTCCGCCCGAGGCGTACTCGGGTCCGCCCGAGACGTACTTGGGTGCGCGCCGGGCAGGGGAATGGATGGCCCGGGCAAGGTCAGTAAACACGCAAATACCTGTCGATCTCCCACGCACTTACGTGGGTTGTGTACTCCTGCCACTCGATCGTCTTGGCTTCTATAAAGCGTTGAAAGAGGTGATCGCCCAGTGTGTCGCGCACGACGTCGTCGCGCTCGAGTTCTTTGAGCGCTTCGCCGAGCGATCCGGGCAGCGTCTGCAGGCCGCGGGCCAGGCGCATCGGGGTGTCGAGAACGTAGAGATCTTCGTTCGAGATAGGCGGGGCCTCCAGCCGGCGCGCGATCCCGTCCAGCCCCGTGCTCAGCATGACGGCGAACGCCAGGTACGGGTTGCAGCTCGGGTCGGGACAGCGCAGCTCGAGGCGCGTCGACTCGATCCTGTGGGCCTGCACCTGCGGTACCCGGATGAGAGCGGAGCGGTTGATCTGCCCCCAACTGATATAGACCGGGGCCTCGTAGCCCGGCACGAGCCGCTTGTACGAGTTCACCAGCGGCGCGAGCAGCGCGCTCATGCCGCGCGCGTGCTCGAGCTGGCCGGCGAGAAAGTGGAGGGCGAGGGAGGAGAGGCCATACTGGTTCTCTGTGGACGCGAAAAGGTTCTCGCCGGTGCGGGCGTCGACAAAGCTCTGATGCACGTGCATGCCCGAACCGTTGAGGGCGGCCAGCGGCTTGGGCATAAAGGTGGCGTGCAGGCCGTGGCGGCGGGCCACTTCGCGCAGCACCGACTTGAAGGTGACGACATTGTCGGCCGCGCGCAGGGCGTCGGTATAGCGAAAGTCGATCTCTTGCTGGCCAGGGGCTACTTCGTGGTGGCTGGCCTCGACCCTGATGTCAAAGGCCGCGAGGGCGCGCGACATCTCCTTGCGCACCTCCACGCCGCGGTCGGTGGACAGGTCAAAGTAGCCTCCCCGATCGTGCGGGCGTGACTCGACGTGGCCGTTGCCATCGCGCTCGAACAAAAAGAACTCGGGCTCGGGACCGGTGTGGTACACCCAGCCCTGCTCGGCCGCGCGCGCCAACGCGCGTTTGAGGACGTTGCGTGGATCTCCTTTGAAGGGGGTGCCCTGCGGGGTATACACATCACAGATCAAGCGGGCGGTGGGATGGACGTGCTGCTCCCACGGCACCATGGCATAGGTGTCGAGGTCGGGCACCAGGTACATATCGCTCTCGGCGATGCGAGCAAAGCCCTCCACCGACGATCCGTCGAACCACTGTCCATACTCCAGCACTGCTTCCAGCTCGGAAACGGGAATGGTCACACTCTTGACGATGCCGACGATATCGGTGAACTGCAAGCTCACAAACTCGATGCCATCATCTTGTACACGACGCGCAACGTCATCTCTGGTCACAATGTCGCTCCTAAAAAAGAGTCGGGAGCCTTCTCAATACAAAGAGGCTCCCGCGTACATCTTTGGACGCACAGGCGGCATGATCTTATCACAGGTGGGAGTGTCTTGTCAAGCAGGCACTTTGGAGACCTCGCACCAGTGTGGTATACTCTGGAGAGCATTCAGTCTTGGACCGGTTCGGGGGCATGAGAATGTTTGTCGGCGTGGGGCCGGGTGAGTGCGCCATCGTGCTTGCCCTGCTCCTGATCATCATTGTTTTACTGCTGCTCAACCTCAGAGCAAAGCGGTAGCTTACCGTCGGTCATTCACTGACTGCCGGTCAGTGGGCGATCTCGAAATTTGCGTATTCGACGACGTGTGGTATAATGAAGGCGTGCGGCGGACAGGGAGTGCCGCACACTGGAAAGGTTCCCACATGGGGATCGTCGATAGTGCAGATCGTGCCAGGTAGATCGAGGATGATGAGCAACTTGGCTCAACCAGCACTCAAACGATTGACCGGCCTCGCCGACCCACGACAGGTGTGCCACGTGGCGCTGGAGATCTGTTGCTGCCCAGGCGGGCTCTTGGAGCCCCTGGGCAGTTTTCTTTTTGGGCGGCGGACAGGCAGGAACAGTGGGCATCGGGAATCGGGTATCAGGCAGCGGGGATGGGGCAATTCGGGATCAGGGAAATAGGGGGTGCGATGGAGCCGGAAAAGGGGTTCATGGAGCGGGTGAGCGAGCTGAGCGGCGAGAACGTGGCGCGCTGCTACTACTGCTTGCGCTGCTCGGCGGGGTGCCCGGCGGCCGAATTCATGGAGTACACGCCGGCCCAGATCCTG
>DATHUZ010000713.1:0-19089 GCA_035461725.1 Anaerolineae bacterium | reverse complement strand
TCGCGCGACCCCCTCCCCCCTGATTCCCCGATACCTGCTCCCCGCTCCCCGATTCCCCAGTTCCCTAATTCCCTGCTCCCTACTCCACCAACTCCCCCTGCATCGACCACGCCCCCGCCTGCACGATCCTCACCTCCGCCAGCTTCCCCGTCAGGTCCTCCTCCCCCACGTCGACGAACACCAGCTTGTTCGTCCGTGTCCGCCCGCGCCACTTGGCGCGATGCCGTTCCTCGACCAGGATCTCGACCGTCTCACCCACCAGCGCGGCATTGATCTCGCCCACGATCCGCTCCTGCAGGTCGTCCACCGCCTGCCGTCGCCGCTCCTTCTCTTCCTGCGGCACGTCGTCCGCCAGCCGCTCTGCCGGCGTGCCCGGGCGCGGCGAGTAGGCCGCCACGTGCACCATGTCGAATCGGATCTCTTCCAGCAGCCGGTAGGTCGCCTCGAACTGCTCGGCCGTCTCCCCCGGAAAGCCCACGATCACGTCCGTCGCCAGCCCCACACCTGGCATCGCCTGCCTGATGCGTACCACCAGATCCCGATACTCCTCCACCGTGTACTGCCTTCCCATCCGTCGCAGCACCGCGTTGTCGCCCGCCTGCACCGGCAGCTCCATGTGCTCGCACACCTTGGGCAGCCTTGCCGCCGCGTCGATCACTCGCTGCGTCATATCCGACGGGTGCGACGTCAAGAACCGTATCCGCTCCACCCCCTCGATCTCGTGCACCGCATCCAGCAAGTCCGCCAGATCCGGCGCCCCCTCACCCCCGGCCCCTCTCCCCCTCGGAGAGGGGAGCTGTTCTTCCCCCCCCTCTGGGGGGGGATTGAGGGGGGGGAGGTCGTGCCCATACGAATCCACATTCTGCCCCAGCAGCGTCACTTCCTTCACCCCACGCGCCGCCAGCTCCCCCACCTCCGCCACGATCTCTTCCACCGGCCGGCTCACTTCCTTCCCTCGGCGGATACGCACCACGCAGTACGTGCACAGGTGGTCGCAGCCATAAGAGATCGATACCCCTACCGACACCGGTGGCGACTCGAGAACCCGAGGCTCGGCCGCGTACGAGCCGGCGGCCAGCTCGCGGGCCAGCTCGACCACCGCGTCGACGTCAGACGGCAGAATAAAAGCGTCGACCCACGGGTACTGGTGCTGGATCGACGGGATCTCGTGCACAAAGCAGCCCATCAGCGCGATCCGGAGCTCGGGCCGGCGCCGCTTCAGCCCCGCCAGCGATGTCAGCCGCCCCACCACCTTGTCCTCGGCGCTCTGCCGCACCACGCACGTGTTCATCAAGATCAGGTCCGCGTCTCGCGGGTGGTCCACCTCCTCGTAGCCCAGCCTCACCAGCTCCTCTGCTGCCCGCCTCGAGTCGGCGAAATTCATCTGGCAGCCAATCGTCCACTGATAATACTTCACCAGCCCCTCAAAACTCTATCTCGGCATCGCGCAGCAGCGGCAGCTCCGCGTCCTTCTCCGACAGGAGCGGCTCGTCGACAGGCCACTCGACGCCGATCTCCGGGTCGTTCCACACGATCCCCCGGTCACACTCCCGTGCGTACTCGTCGGTCACCTTGTACAGCACGTCCGCCTCGTCACTCAGCACACAAAAGCCGTGGGCGAACCCTGCCGGCACCCACAGCAGCTCTCCCCCTTCCGACGTCAGCTCACACCCCACCCACTGGCCGAACGTCGCCGAGTCCCGCCGGATGTCCACCGCCACGTCATAGATCCGCCCGCGCAGCACCATCACCAGCTTGCCCTGTGGATGTGGCGCCTTCTGGTAGTGCAGCCCGCGCAGCACCCCGCGCTCCGAGTGGGATAAGTTATCCTGCACAAAGTTGTTCGGGATGCCCTGCTCGGCAAAGGCCGATGCCTTGTACATCTCTCTGAAAAAACCCCGCTCGTCATCGAACCGCCGCGCCTTGACGAAAACCACGTCCGGTATTTCCAGCCTGTAGAATTCGAAGGGCATTGTTCTCTCCTCTCACTTGCTTCCAACCAAGATCTAGAGCCGGCACAAGATCTCGCGCGCCGCCACCAGCCCCGACGCCGACGCCTGCACCAGGCCGCGCGTCACCCCCGCGCCATCGCCCGTGGCAAACAGGTTGTGGACCTGTGTCTCCAGGTCGCGCGTCAGCTCCAGGCGCGACGAGTAGAACTTGGCCTCGACGCCGTACAACAGCGTGTGCCGCGACGCTACACCCGGAGCCACCTGGTCCAGGGCGTCCAGCATCTCCAGGATGTTGACCACGTAGCGGTAAGGCAGCACCAGGTTCAGGTCCCCCGGCGTCGCCTCCTTGAGCGTCGGCCGGGTGATGCACCGCTCCAGGCGCTGGTCGGTCGTCCGCCTGCCCGCACGCAGATCGCCCAGCCGCTGCACGATAATCCCACCCGACAGCAGGTTCGCCAACCGTGCCACGTACTTGCCATACGCAATCGGCTCGCGGAACGGCTCCGTAAAGTTCTTGCTCACCAACACCGCAAAATTCGTATTCTTTGTCCTTTGCTCCGCGTACGAGTGTCCATTCACCGTCAGCACGTCTCCCGCCCACTCGGTGACAACTTCGCCATAAGGGCAAACGCAAAAGGTCCGCACGCGATCGTCGAACGAGTCCGAAAAGTAAATAAACTTGGGTTCGTACAACAGATCCGTCAGCGGTGCAAACACGTGCGCCGGCATCTCCACGCGCACCCCGATATCCACCGGGTTCACGCTCAGGTTCAGCTCCAGGTCGCGTGCCAGCCGCGTCAGCCAGTCGGCTCCCTCTCGCCCCGGCGCCAGGATCACGTACGGCGCTCTGATCGTTTCTCCCTTTGACGTCTCGACCCCGCGAACCGTGCCGTCCTCTGTCAGCACCCGCACCACCTCGGTCCGAAAGCGCACCTCGATCCCGCGCGCCACCACCTCGTCATACATCGCCCCCAGGATCGCCCCGCTCCGCTCGGTACCCAGGTGACGGATCGGGTAATGCAGCAGCCGCAGCCCTGCCAGTGCCCCCCGGCGCTCCACCTCCTCGATCCGATCCAGGTCGCCGTTGTATGGTTCTCCGTCGGCGCCATAGCGCACCCACAGCGCATCCACCTCCCGCACCAGCGCCTCCGCCTCGACCACGCCCCGGATCTCATCCAGCAAGCCGCCGACCTGCGTAGTAAGCGTCAGCTTTCCATCACTAAACGCACCCGCTCCTCCCCAACCGGTCATCAGGTGGCACGTCGCGCACTTCATGCACCGTCCATACTCACGCGACGGGCAGCGCCGCTTTTCGAGGCTCGTCCCCTTGTCCAGCATCAAGACGCGCGGATGTGCCGCCCGCGTCAGCTCCAGCGCCGCCAAGATGCCTGCCGGTCCCGCGCCGACGATGATGACGTCATAGTCTGTCTGGCTCATTTCCTCTTCTCCCCTGTCAGCAAAGCCTTGATGCACTCGCGGCCGTGCGCCACGGCACCGCGAGCCCATACCTGCTCGCCAACCATCAGTTGAGTCAGGAAGCGAGCCATGTCACACTCCCTCCGAGGCGATGGTCAACAAGGGCACGAACCACGTCGAGTCGATGCCAACCCGCCCGGGTGGCAGTGCCGATCGGGCCATCAGCCGCTCTGCCTCCGCCACCGTATACCCCGACCGTAGCGACTCGTAGTAGCCACCATATCCTCGATAGCTTCCAAAGAGCAGACTGATCACCGGGATGCTCGCGTATGCGAACAGGCGCTGCACCAGGTTCGGCTCGCGGTAGAGATCCGCGATATAGTACCGCCCACCCGGGCGCAGTACGCGCGCCATCTCGTCGAGCACCTGGCCGGGCGCCTCCCAGTGGTGCAGTGCGAACGAGCTGAACACCAGGTCGTAGGTGCTATCCGCAAAGGGCAGGCGATAGCCATCCGCCTGAAGCCATGCCAGGTGCCCTTCTACACACGCCCGCCGTGCGCGCTCGGGTGCCTGCTCAATCATATGTGCCGACAGATCCAGAGCAGTCACGTGCAGATCCGGGCAGCGCCGCGCCACCGCGGCCGCCACCACGCCCGGCCCCGTTCCCACGTCGAGGACCTTGCCCTCGGTCACTCCTTGCCTCAGCACCCCCCTCACAAATCGCCGGTAGGCCGAGCGCACCACCCACGTCTCTGACATCAGCGCGTACAGGCGCGTCACCCACTTGGGCTCCAGGTCTGCTCGCTCCGGAACGCGGCGTGCCAGCCGAAAGTAGCTCACGCGTGCTCACCTCTGAACGTGGCGCCACGTGCGCTCCAGCCCCTCGCGCAGCCCCACCTCGGCGCGCCATCCCAGCTCGCGCTCGATCTTTGCACAGTCGAGGTACGAATCGCGCGCATCCCCCGGGCGGCGCGCGCCGCGTCGTGGCTCCACCGCTTGCTCCGTCACCGCGAGTAACGTGTAAAACAGATCGTTCACGCTCGTGCCCACGCCTGTGCCCACGTTGTACGCCTCGCCGTCGCCACCGTCGAGCGCCGCTACGTTGGCCTGGGCGCAGTCGCCCGCGTACACGAAATCACGCGTCTGCGCGCCATCCCAATGGATCTCGGGCGCCACGCCGTCGAGCAAGTTCTGGCCAAAGATGGCAATCACCCCCGCCTCGCCGAACGGGTCCTGTCGCGGCCCATAGACGTTGGCATAGCGTAGACTGGTCCACGCCAGCCCATGCTCTTGCCCGTATAATCGCACGTAACGCTCGCCCGTATGCTTGCTGAGCGCATAAGGGGATACCGGGCAGGCGGGATGCGCTTCGTCCATCGGCAGGTACTCTGGATTGCCATACATCGCCCCGCCCGACGAGATATAGATTACCTTGCGCACACCCGACTGGCGCGCGGCCTCGAGCACAGCGATCGTACCGAGCACGTTCTGCCTCGCGTCGAACAGCGGCTCACGCACCGAGCGCGACACGCTCGGGTTGGCAGCATGGTGATTTACCACGTCGGGGCGCTCGCGCTCGAACAGCGCCACCAGCCCGGGGTTGTTGACGTCCATCTCCACCAGCCTGGCCTCCGGGTGCACGTTTTCGGGCTTGCCCGCACTCAGGTTGTCGACCACCAGCACCTCGTGGCCTGCTGCGACATAGCTGTCGACGACGTGCGAGCCGATAAAGCCGGCGCCACCGGTCACGACAATCTTCATCTGTCCACTCCTGTCCAGTCGTATCGCTATTGTAACACGCCCGCCGCAAAGGCTCAAATTTCGCCCGGGAGGGGTTGGCACATGCGGCAAAACTCGCTATTGGCGGTCGAGGTGATCGAGGTATGGTCGCACCTCGTCTTCCTGCCTTGGGTTTAGCCGCAGGTACTCCTCAAAATGCTCGCGCGACAGATCGTAGCGTTCCAGGTCGAGGTAGGTCAGTGCCAGGTTCCAGTGGCTCGCCGAATCGTCGGGATCGAGATCGAGTGCCTGCTCATACGCGCCTGCTGCTTCGCTCGGCTGCCCCAGGCGGTTGTAAGCCAGGCCAAGCGTGAAATACGCCTCGGCATCGACGGCCTCAGGATCCTGGGCGATCGCTGCTTCGAACTCGTCAACCGCCTCCCGCCACGATTCGCGCCTGGCCGCCTCGTGCCCGCGGTCGAGGAAAAACTGAACGCTGTCACGCCACGTCACGGTGGCCAGCGCCGTGCCTGCCACCAGCAGCAATAGAGCCGCCGTCACCGCCGGCCAGTAGCGCCGTGGCCGATTTTCGTCGACCACCCGCTGCACATACGGGTCGAGGGCGTAGCGCGGCGAGAGTGCCCAACCCAGTGCAAAACCACTCACCAGCCCTCCCATGTGTCCCAGGTTGTCGATTCCCGGCCGCGTAAAGCCGAGAACGAGATTGATGACAATCAGAAAAGCGATGTTTGCCAGCCGCGTCCGGCCCCATGCCCCCAGGCGGTCGCGGTGGAGCATGAAAAACGCGGCGAGCGCGCCCACGATCCCAAAGATTGCTCCCGACGCACCGGCCGACAGGTTGTAGCTGAAAGCATAGCTCGCCAGGCTGCCAAAGAGCCCTGACACAAAATAGACGACCACAAACCGCGTCGAGCCAAAAAACCGCTCCAGTTCTGTCCCGATCGCGAGCAGGGCATAACCGTTGAAAAAGAGGTGGGTCAGGCCGATGTGCAGAAACATGGCGGTAAGCAGGCGCCAGTACTCACCTTCCACAATCAGGGCGGTCACCTTGGCGCCCAGCCGCACGAGCACATCCATGTTCGTCGACCCGCCAAGCGCCGTCTCGACCAGAAAGACGACGATGATCACGCCCAGCAGCACGTAGGTCGCCACCGGCCGCGCCGTCGGCACCACGTACGACACCGGGCGGATCGTCGGGGGCTGCTCGAGATCGTTCACAGCTCGATCCTCCGCGGCACCGTGCGGCAGTGCTCCGCGCGAATGATCGCCGCCACGTCATCCACTGCGCTGTCGAGCGCGCCGCTCCGGTTCAACACGACATAGTCGAAATTGCATACCAGTTCCATTTCGGCACGCACCATCTCGACCCGGCGCTGCAGCGCGTCGTCCGATTCCGTGCGTCGCTCGCGCAGCCGCCCGATCAGCTCTTCCTCCGACTCGGCGACGAGAAAAACCGTGATCGCACCCGCGATCATGCCCTGGATCGTGGCTGCCCCCTGGACGTCGAGGCGCATCACCACGTCCTGTCCCGATGCCAGTGCCTGGCGTACGTGTGCCCTCGGAATCCCCTTGAGCTGCCCGTACACCACCGCGTGCTCCAGCATCTCACCGTCGTCAATCATCTTGTGAAACTCGGACGTCGTGTAAAAGTAATAATCCTCGCCGTGTACCTCGTGTGGCCGTGGCCCACGGTCGGTGGCCGTGACGACAAAATGGAACGGGAACCCACGCTCCTTCATGCGCTGCACCACCGAGTCCTTCCCCACCCCCGACGGCCCCGAGATGACCACCAGGAGCGGCGGCCTCTCGCGACAGAACGCGTCGGTTACGCCAGCCTTGCTTCTCATCAAATCCGCCTTGAACACGTTCACACCTTGCTCCCTGGACTCGATTTCGGTATAATGGTTACTATCCATAGAATCCGAGTTGAGTGAGGAATGTTGACTTATGCCGATCTATGAATATCGCTGCGCCGACTGCCGCCGCAGGGTCAGTATCTTCTACCGGTCGTTTGATGCCATTCCTGGCGACCCCACCTGCCCACGCTGCGGTGGATCGCACCTGCGCCGCCTCATCTCGCGCGTGTCGGTGGTGCGCTCCGACGACAGCCGCCTCGACGATCTGTCCGATCCGTCGATGCTCGACGACCTCGACGAAAACGATCCGCGCAGCCTCGCACGCTGGATGCGCAAAATGGGCGACGAAGTAGGTGAAGAGATGCCGCCCGAGTTTGACGAGGTGATCGGCAGGCTCGAGTCGGGCCAGAGCCCCGAAGAGATCGAAGAGGCCATGCCCGACCTCGGCGCCGGCCTCGACGGTGGCGGCGTTGCCGACGACCTGATGTAGCCGGGCAGCGCGCGACGCTGCGAGGCTCCCATCAATACTGCTCGAACTCGACCACATCGAGGACAAACACTGTCGCGCCACCCACCTGCACATCCACCGGCGTCGGCAGGTACATCTCGCCCGGCTCCATTACCGGTGGCAGCGGGTTTACATACTGCGTCCGCGTGCGACAGTTGTCTCGGATCAGCCTGAGAACCTGTGCCACCATCGCATCCTCGGTACCGACGAATATTGTCGCGTTCCCCTGCCGTAAAAAACCGCCAGTGGTGCTGATCGTCGTGGCGCGAAAGCCCGCACCCGTCAAGGCGTCGACCAGCCGTCCCGCGTCGTCGCCATGGACAATGCTCATCACCAGCTTCATGCTTCCCCTCCGTCTTGAACGCGGCGCCGGGCACACTCTGCGTTCAGCACCGCTGCCAGCACTGCTGCCTGCACCTCCTCGATGTCGGGCCGCGCGTCGATCACGGCCCAGCGTTCAGGCTCGCGCACGACCATCTCCAGGTACCCGGCGCGCACCCGCTCGTGATAGTCGATCTCTTTTTGCTCCATCCGGTTCCAGCCGTCGCCGTCGGCGCCTACCTTGCGCCCCAACCCCGCCTGCACCGGTACGTCGAGATAGATGCTCAGGTCGGGCACCAGGTGTTCGGTCGCAAAATCCGTAATCGTGCGCAGCACTTCCAGCTCCCGCTCGTGGCCATATCCCTGGTATGCGAGGCTCGAATCCGCAAAGCGGTCACACAACACGACGCCCCCGCGTGCCAGGTGCGGCCCGATCACCTCGGCCACGTGCTGCGCCCGTGCCGCCGAAAAGAGCAGAAACTCGGTCGTAGGCACCATTTCCGTGTGCCGTGGATCCAACAAGATCGCCCGCACACGATCGCCGATCGCCGTGCCGCCCGGCTCGCGCGTTGTCAACACGTCGAGCCCCTTCCTGCGCAACTCTGCAGCCAGCAGGGCGAGCTGGGTCGTCTTGCCCGAGCCCTCTGGCCCTTCAAACGTGATAAACAAGCTTTATCCCTGCCCTTCGTGGTCCCTTTACCAGGCGGTGTGCTTTCCCCTGGCAACGCTGCAAGAGGCGAACACGCCGGCAGCGCCGGCTGCCGCAGCCAAATTATACTAGAAAACCCCCCATGGAGCAAACGAGGCGGCTCGCCGGCTTGGCTTTGTCTGCGATCTGTGCTACAATAATCATGGATGAGCCCACCGTTGGTGCTTGATCCCAACGTCCACACAACTCTATCACACTCTTACCACAAGGAGGTTCACATGCGGAAACTGTTGGTTTTGCTGGCACTGGTCCTGGTCGTCGGCCTTGCCGCGTGCGGAGGCGACGGCGACGTGACAGAGCCCGAGGGAGGAGAAGCCACCGGAGACCCGACAGCCGGCGAGCAGGTGTACTTAAAGGTCGCATCCCCTGCGTGCAACACCTGCCACTCTCTCGAAGCAGGGGAAACCCTGGTCGGCCCGTCGCTGAACAACATGGGCACCGTCGCCGCCACCCGCGTCGACGGCATGTCGGCCGAAGAATACCTGCACGAGGCAATCGTCGACCCCAACGCCCACGTCGTCGAGGGCTTTGGCGCCAACATTATGCCTGCCACCTATGGCAGCCAGCTCACTGAGGAGCAGCTTAACGACCTGGTCGCCTTTCTCCTCACTCAGTAGCCGGGAAGGAATCCGAGGCCCCGGACGACGCTCAGCCCGGGGCCAAACATAACACAGGGGGATACAATGATCGTAACCACGGATGCATTATTCCGAGTCGCCTACGAGCGCTTTGCCATCGGGGCCTACAACATCAACAACATGGAGCAGTGCATCGGCCTCTTTGAGGGTAGCATCGAGTCGCAGGCACCCTTCATCATCCAGATCTCGCGCGGCGCACGCGACTATGCACGCGTCACGATGCTCGAGGGCCTCATCCGCGCGGCGGACCAGCTCTATCCCGACGCCATCTTTGCCGTCCACCTCGATCATGGCAACGAGGAAGTGGCCATGGACTGCATCAATTCTGGCTTTTACAGCTCGGTCATGATCGATGCGTCGCACATGCCCTTTGACGAGAACATTACGGCCACTCGCCGCGTCGTCGAAGCGGCACACGCCAGGGGCATCAGTGTCGAGGCCGAGCTTGGCATGCTCGGTGGCGTCGAAGAGGACATTGCCGTCGACGAAAAACACGCCGCGCTCACCGACCCCGACGATGCCGAAGAGTTTGTGCGGCGCACGGGATGCGATAGCCTCGCGGTCGCCATCGGCACCAGCCATGGTGCCTACAAATTCACGGGGCGCCAGTCGCTCCACTTTCAGCGCCTGTCCGAGATCCACGACCGGCTCCCCGGCTTTCCCCTCGTCATGCACGGCTCTTCGTCCGTGCCTCGGGAAGAGGTAGAGCGCATCAACGCCGCCGGTGGTACCATGGACCCCTCGGCACGTGGCGTCGACGAGGACGAGTTCGCCCGGGCGGTGCCACTCGGCGTGACCAAGGTCAATATCGACACCGACGGTCGCCTGGTCTGGACGCGCGTTCACCGCGAATACTTTCGCGATCAGCCCGCCAAATTCGACTTTCGCGCACCGGGCAAGATCTTTATGAAAGAGTATGCCGACTTTATCGCCCACAAGAACGAAAAGCTGGGCAGCGCAGGCCAGTTGGAGACGGTTCGCCGCGCGCTGACAGCTTAGGGACGAGGTGGGATCTGCACAGAGAAACGAGCCGGCTCGCGCCATACACCCTGACGCGTCGCGCCAGGGTGTATGCCGTGAGCCCCAAGGTTGCGACATGGATACCGAGTTGAACCGCACCGCTGCCACCGGCGACAAGCCATGGACCGTCTCCAGCCTGACCCGCTACATCACGGGCGTGCTCGAAACCGACAGAGCACTGCGACACGTCTGGCTCCAGGGTGAAATCTCCAACCTGCGCCAATATGGCAGTGGCCACGTCTATTTCGATCTGAAGGACAGCCAGGCGGCTATCCATTGCGTCATGTGGCGCTCGTCGGCCCAGTGGCTCCAGTGGCAGCCGCGCAACGGAGACATGGCCCTCACCCACGGGCGCATCTCGGTCTATGCCCCACAGGGCGCCTACCAGTTGGTTGTCGATCAGCTCCGCCCTGCCGGCGTGGGCGACCTGCACGCCCAGTTCGAAGCGCTGCGCGACAGGCTCAAGGCCGAGGGGTTGTTCGACGCGGGCCGCAAACGCCCGTTGCCCCCCTTCCCGCGTGTCCTGGGCATCGTCACCTCCCGCCAGGCTGCAGCACTCCGTGACGTGCTTAACGTCCTCCACAGGCGCTACCCCCTGGCGCGCGTTCTCTTGTCGCCCTGCCTCGTTCAGGGTGATCAGGCCCCTGCCCAGATCGTCGCCGCCATCCGCCGGCTCGACGCGCGCGACGACGTCGACGTGATCCTGCTGGTGCGTGGTGGCGGCTCGATCGAGGATCTGTGGGCCTTTAACGACGAGGGAGTGGCGCGTGCGATCGTCGCCTGCCGCCGGCCCGTCGTCACTGGCGTGGGCCACGAAACCGATTTTACCATCGCCGATTTCGTCGCCGATGTGCGCGCGCCGACACCGTCTGCCGCCGCCGAGCTCGTCGTGCGTGACCAGGCCGATCTGCGGCACCATCTCGCCGCGTGCGATCAGCGTCTGCAAGAAGCCCTGCGCCGGCGGCTGGATCGTGCGCGCCATGCATTGGACGCGGAGGAGCGCCACCTCCATCGCCAATCACCCACCACCCGCATCGAGACGGCACGCCAGCAGGTGGACGATCTCACCCGGCGTATGGCGCAGTCCCTGGCCCACTCCGTCGCTTTGCAGCGCTCGCACGTTGCGGGCATGCAAGCACGGCTCGCCGCGCTCAGCCCACTCGCTACCCTCGAGCGCGGCTACGCCATTGTGCGCCGCCACGACGACGGCTCGCTGGTGCGCAGCGTCGCCCAGGTGACTGCCGGCGACAGGCTCGCCGTGCAGGTACACGATGGCACCTTTGATGTCCAGGTCGAGACCAAAAATGACAGAACTCTCTGAACTCTCTTTCGAAGAAGCGTATTCTCAGCTCGAGCGCACAGTGCAGCGCCTGGAGCAGGGCGACCTGGCCCTGCAGCAGGCCATCGAGACGTACGAGTGGGGTGTCCGCCTGGCGCGCCACTGCGCTGCCCTGCTTGACACCGCCGAGCTGCAGGTCGAAGAGCTGCTCGCCGGCCCGGCCGCCGTCGACTGACATCACACGCTCGTACTAGAACGGAGGCCCGAGCTTGCTCGGGAGGTGTGCGCCTGGAGCACAAGCGTCCCCCGCCAGCTCGGGACTCCCTCGTAAACAACCCACCCTAGTGCAGAATCCAGGCTGATTCTCGGCAATGATGAGTCCGGTACGCCTGATACCGCAGTTCTACGGCCGTGGAGAAAGCAGACCCGATGCTGATGAGGGCCTTTTTTCAAGCTCAACTATCAGTTTAACGGGGCCGAGGTGAGAGCCACAGGCGCGTGCGCCTATCTTTCTACTCTTTCAGGGACTCTGAGGGTCCGGGTGGGGGGGGGCACCCATAAGTGATGGAAGAGTAGAAGGATTGTCACGGGTAATTCCCGAGCCTCTGTTCTGACATTGCACCAGCCACTCCAGTCGCTGCCTACACCCTGTCCCTCGACGAGCGGGCCAAAACCCGGCGTCTACACCCCACACCTCGGCATACCCGCCTGCCGCGGCAGTGCCGCCAATCCCGGCTGCAAGGTAAAGTAGCGCTCATAATCAGGCGCCCACCCGCGCGGCCAATAGGCGCCGGATGCTGGGTTCTGGTCGAACTCTCCCCGCTCCTCCCCCACGGCGATGCGCGCCAGCATCTCGATCATGTGATCCACTTCTTCGATCGTGTTGTAACAGCCAAAACTGATCCGCACCAGTCCCGGCAGCCCCACGCGCGTACCGTTCAGAATGTCCTGCTGGTGCCGCAGCGCCTCGTGCGCGCCCACGTCCAGCAGGTGGAGAATGTATGGGTGCGCGCAAAAGCAGCCGTTGCGCACGCCGATGCCCCCCTCAAAGCTCAACACCGCCGCCACCTTGTAATGATCCACGCCCCGTACGTTGAACGGGATCACGCCCACGCGCTCTGTCACACGCTCCGGATCGGTCAGCCCGTACAGTTCCACGCCGTCGATCTGTTGCAGGCCGCGCAGCGCGTGCGCCGTCAGCTCCGCCTCGTGCTCTGCCAGCGCATCCATGCCGATCTCCAGCAGGCTCAAGATGGCCTGGGCCATGGCTACGGCTCCCACCACGTTGGGGCTGCCCGCCTCGTCGCGGTCGGGTGGCCCTGCCCACTTGACGTCGTCCACGGTGACAATATCCACCGTCCCGCCCCCCACCATGTCGGGCGTCCCCTGGGCAAAGAATTCGACAGGGCCGACCAACGCGCCGGTGCCGTACGGTGCGTACATCTTGTGCGCCGACAGCGCCACGAAATCGAGGTGCGCGGGATCGTCGTCCGGCCGCACATTGATCGCGCGGTGCGGTGCGAGCTGTGCCGCGTCGACCAGGATCCGCGCGCCGGCGGCGTGTGTTTTTTCCGCCAGGCGATGGATCGGGTTGAGCGTCCCCGTGACGTTCGACGCACCGCTCACCGCCACCAGCCGCACCTTGCCCTTGTGCTCGTCGAGCAGGCGGTCGAAATCGGCCTCATCCAGCGTGCCATCGCCCCTGACGCCCACGTGGTACAGCTCTGCGTGCTGCCGCCACGGCAGGTCGTTGGAGTGGTGCTCCATCAGCGAGCAGAGCACCACGTCGCCTGGCTCCAGCGGATAGCGGCGCGCGAGCTTGTTGATCGCCTCGGTCGTGTTCTTGCCGAGGATGACCGTGTTGGTCGCGGGGTCGGCGCCTACAAAGCAGGCCACCAGGTCGTGCGCCAGGTCGTATGCTTCCGTCGCGATCTGGCTCTTGAACCCCGTGCCGCGGTGCACGCTCGCATACCAGGTCATGAACTCGCTTACCTTGTCGTGCACCGGCCGCAGCGCCGGCGTGCTCGCCGCGTTGTCCAGGTTCACATACTGCCGCTGTGAGCCATCCAACAGCGGCACCCGCGCCTCGATCCCCATCACCTGCTCGCGCACGTTATCGATCGTCAGTTTCCTCACCGCACCACCTCCGATTCTGGATGTTAGACTCGAGTCACGGGCCGATCACGACCGGCGTGTTCAGGACGATGGGCTCGCCCGGCCGGTAGCCACTCACCGGCTCATACAGCCCAACTGAGAAGCGGTAGGTGCCGGGTAGCAGATCCGCCGGCAGCAGCACCGCGTGCGGATCGGCCACGTACTCGTCGGGTAGCCAGCCGAGGGTGGGCAGCTCCCCCTCGCCAGGCACGCCGTCCGCCTGGGCCACGATCTCGCCCTCAGCGTCCAACAGGTGGACAAAGGTGTGATAATGGTGGTCGGGTGTCTGCACCGCGTGCCAGTAGAGCACGACGTGCAGCGCGCCACCCGGCCGGGCGGGCAGCCCTGGCAGGTCGTATCCAACCAGCTCCACCTGCTCGCCGGCCGGCGCCCGCTGAGCATGCGCGGGCTGTGGGGGCGTGTAGACGCGATCCCGCCCCTCCACCACGACCGTGCCAAGCAGCACGCCCGACTCTCCCTCGTCGCCCACCGGCTGCCCGTCCGCCGCGCGTACCAGCCCGGCCGTCAGATCGTATTCTCCCGGTTCCACCGCCGCCGGAACGCGCAGCACGTGCGGATCTCGCACCAGCTCGCCGGCTTGCCACCACGCTGTGGGATACGTGCCGGCCACCGGCTTTTCTTGCAGCTCGGCAACGATGTGCCCGGCAGCATCGACGAGGCGGAGCGTCGGGTAATAGTCCTCCCCGGGGTCAACACGCGCTCGCCAGAAAAGAACAGCATCCACCGCCTCGCCTGGCAGCAGCGTCGTAGGATCATCGACGGCGGTTCCGAGCAACTGCAGAGGGCCAAGCTCCACGTCGAGCCTCTGCTCCATCGTCATGACTTGGCCGTAGGCCAGCGCTTCGACAGGCAGTGCCGTCTCGGGGCGTGCCACCCGCACCGTGCCCAGGCTCAATTCCCCCCCGCTCCCGCCGGCAAAGGTGGCCGGCAGCACCGATAGATCTCTGGCGTCGTACACACGCACCGTCACGCGATAGTCGCCCGGCGGAGTACCGGCAGGCACCAGCAGGCCATGCCGATCCAGCACAGCATCGCCCACCGGAAAAAGTGCAAAAGGGAACCGCCCGCCGAGGGGCGGCGCGTCACGCTGCGCCCATACGTGCCCCGTAGCCCCAACCAGGCGCAGGCCGACGCGATAGTCGCCCGCCGGCCGGGCCAGCACCCGCCACTCCAGCTCCACGGGTACGACACCCGTGCCCGCCGCCAGGGAGCCGCGAGCCAGCGCGCCGCCGTCGAGTGTCAGCCAGTCTCCCAGGCGAGCGTCCACATCCATTGGCAGCGGTGCACCGGCAGCAAACAACGACAGCACCGTATTTTCGCCATGCCACTCTTTGAGCACCGGGTAGGCAGCCGCCAACAGGTACGTCTCGATCTGTTCCTCCAGCACACGTCCCATCGCCTGGTGGTCGGCGAGCCACAGCCGGCCATGGGTTGCCAACCAGGCTTCGAGATCGGCCGCCATGCGCGAGCGGTCGGCTGCCCACAACTGTTCCTCGCTGGAGAACGCCTCGTGCGGCGTGAGCCTGACGGCCGGACGCGTCTCGTCGTCCGGCAGGTAGGCGTAAAAATAGCCGGCCTGCCACGGGTGAACGCACACGATCGCGTCCTCCGGCGCAGACAACGCGGCGACCTGGTCGGCCACCGGGCGATAGTCGTCATCCGGATAGCGGGGCACGGTGTAGAAAAAGGCGAGGGACACGACCGACGCCACCGGCCAGGCCAGCACCACCACGCCGGCCACGACACGCGTCACCACGGAGCGCCGTGCTTCCTCACCAGCCACGAGCCAGGTCATCATCAGCGCGATGGCGAGCAGATAGATCGGCAGCACCACCAACAGCAGGCGCTCAAAGCGCGGCGGGTTGAAGGGCAGGATGAGATTTACGGCAAACCCGCACAGCAGGACAACCCCGACGAGTCCCACGAGCCAGGCGAGCTCACCTGCGCGGCCGCGCCATGGGTGCCGAGCGCGCACAAACCACAGTGCCACCGCGAGGAGCAGAAGCGGCACGAGCCCGGCCCACCACCAATCCGCCAGCGCCCCTTCGGCGTGGCCCCACTGGAATGCCGCCAGGTGGCGCACCAGGTAGCTGAGTGGATCGTGCGGCGAATATTGCTCGATCCCCACCTTGAGCCCGACGTAGGTGAGCAGCTTCGGGCCTGCATACCACAGCCACGGTACATAGAGCGCCACCACCGCTGCCTGGGCGCTCAGCCATGACACCACGTCGCGACGGGCCGGTCGCCGCCGCCACCAACCGCCGATCACCGCCAGGTTGAGCGCCAGCAGCAAAAAAGCGGCATAGTACTGCGTATAGAGCGCAGCCGCGGCGCTCATCACGTAGCCCACCCACGTCGCCGCACCGACTCTGCTGCTGGCCCCCGCTGCCGCTCGCGGCGGATCGTGCCCGAGGGTACTCGGGACATCCACCGCACCTGTCCCCGCCTGCCGCCACACCAGAGCGAAATAGAACGCCGCCAGCCCCGCCACCGTCACCAGGCCGTACATGCGCACTTCTTGCGAATAGTACACGTGAAAGGGCGAGATGGCCAGCAAAAACGCCGCGGTCAGGCCCAGTCTGCCGTCCACCAGCCGCCGGCCCACCGCGTAGACCAACGGCACCGCCGCGACCCCGATCCCAACCGACAGCAGCCGGATCGACACCACCGACGACCCAAACAATCCGATCCACGCCTGGAGCAGCAGGTAGTACAGTGGCGGGTGAATGTCGACGGCCGTCAGGCGCAGCATCTCGGGCACACTGGCTGTGGCAAAATAGACACTCCACCCCTCATCCCACCACAGCGGCTGAAACGTGAGGCCCCGCACGCGCAACGCGAGCGCCATCAGGATCCAGGCCACTAGAAGCACTCTGTGGCGAGTGTGCGTGGCCAACGCCGCATCGCGGTTCCGTCCCTGCGTGTGCATGCACCAAGTATACCATAGCTCGCGGGGGGAGAAAAATGCCGGCACCGTGATACACGCCGACCACGAATTCGATCAATTTCGATGATTTTGTACAAATGTTATCGTTAGGTACTTGACAACGAACAGATGTTCGTGTATAATAAGGGTCGAACACATGAGCTAATGAGTGTGTTCGATACAGAAAGGAGCCGAATCATGGCCAAAGACCTTTCGGAGCGGCAGCAGAATATCCTGCAATTCATCCGCGATTTTATCGCGGACAACCGCTTCCCACCGACCATCCGCGAGATCGGAGAAGAGGTTGGCATCTCGTCCACCTCGGTGGTCAAGTACAACCTCGATGCACTCGAAAAGAAGGGGCTCATCGAGCGCGACGGCGACATCTCGCGGGGCATCCGGGTGGTGGGTGATCTGCTCGACCGCGCCATCGACGTGGTCTCGATCCCGCTCCTCGGCCGCATCGCCGCCGGGCAGCCGATTCCCGTGCCCGATTCGACCTTTTCTCCCTTTGGTGCCGACGTGACCATCGATCTCACGCGCGACATCGTCAAGGACGAGAAGGGGATCTATGCCCTGGAGGTGCAGGGAGACTCGATGATCGACGCGCTGATCAACGACGGCGACATTGTGCTCATGCGCCACCAGGAACGGGTCGAGAATGGCGAGCTCGCAGCCGTGTGGCTGCGCGACCAGGAAGAGACGACACTCAAACGATTTTACCTGGAAGGTAGGCAGGTACGCCTGCGCCCGGCCAACCCGACGATGAAGGACATGCTCTTCCCTGCCGAAAACGTGCAGGTAATGGGCAAGGTCGTGTGCGTCATCCGTCAGCTCAACTGACCGGAGGTAGCTCCGACCGTCGGCGTCCAAGCAAGTAACGACTGTGCCAGGGCATGCGGTCCTGTCACCCGAGTCCGCGTCCCCCGCAGCCGCCGTAGAAGCACCGGTCAGGCGGCAGGCATCTGGCCTGCCGTCACTGGCCGGTGCTTCTGTGCATCGTCGCCGTTGCCAATCTATCCGAGGCTGCCCACCTCCGCCTCGACCGCTTCCAGGATGTCGCACGATTCCACGAGCGCCTTCATCCTGTTGTGATCCGGGTAGAGAGGCCGGTCCTCCGCGAGATGCTCCACGTGCTCGCGGATCACATCGTGCGCCACCCGCACCCCGCGGCCATTCTCGAACCCACGAAAGTCGAGTGCCTGTGCCGCTGCCATGAACTCGATCCCGAGCACCCCGTACGCATTGTCGAGGATCTGCGCGTTTTTCAATGCCGTGTTCATCCCCATCGACACGAAATCCTCCTGATCCGCGGCGGCGGGGATCGACTGGATACTCGCGGGCATCGACAGGATGCGCTGCTCCACGATCAGCATGTCTGCCGTGTACTGGCTGAGCATCATGCCCGACATCATCCCCGCACCTTTCGTCAGAAAGGGCGGCAGCCCGATGCTGAGCGCCGGGTTCGTCAGGCGGTTCATGCGTCGTTCCGACATGACACT
Source organism: Anaerolineae bacterium (assembly GCA_035461725.1). GTDB lineage: Bacteria > Chloroflexota > Anaerolineae > JAAYZQ01 > JAAYZQ01 > JAFGIA01. The sequence continues at coordinate 1,047 of DATHUZ010000713.1, read as the reverse complement.
GACCATCGTCATCGCCGCGCTTAACATGTCCATCGGCAGGCAGACCGGCGTGCCCTGAAAATTCGCCCCCGTCAGCGTCAGGTTGTATTCGGGCAAAAATATCGGGTTGTCTCCCACCCCATTTAGCTCGATCTCTACCTGGGCACGCGCGTAATCGAGTGCGTCGTGTGCCGCGCCGATGACTTGTGGCGCCGAGCGCATCGAGTAGGCATCCTGCACCTTGATCTTTAGCTTGCCCGTCAGCAGGTCACTGCCTTCGATGCACTTCATAATCGCCTCGGCGGCGCGCACCGCTCCTGCAAAGCCGCGTGCCTGGTGCAGGCGCACGTCGTACGGCTTCATGTTGGCATACAGCGCCTCGAGCGTCATCGCACACGCGATCTCGGCCTGCTTCAGCCAGCGGTTCATGTCGTAAAGCTGGAGCCCGCTCATCGCCGTCATAATGTTCGCGCCATTGATCGTCGCCAGGCCGTCACGCGCTTGCAGGCCCGGCACCTCGATTCCGGCGCGTGCCAGGGCTTCCCGCCCCTGCAGCCGCTCGCCCTCGTAGAACGCCTCGCCCTCGCCCATCATCAGCAGCGCGATCTGCGACATCGGTGCCAGGTCCCCGCACGCGCCCACCGACCCCTTGCGGCACACCACCGGCGTCACCCCCCGGTTGAGCATGTCCACGAGCGTCTGGGTGATCGCCAATCGACAGCCCGAGTTGCCGTGCGCGTGCACATTGATCCTGCCTGCCATCGCCGCGCGCACCACTTCGATCGGCAGCGGCTCCCCGATGCCGGCGGCGTGGTTATAGATCAGGTAGCGCTGAAACTGCTCCACCTGCTCGTCATCCAGCACTACCTCGGAAAACTCCCCGATGCCCGTGTTCACGCCGTACATGATCTCGTGCGCCACGATCTTTTTCTCGAGCATCGCGCGGCAGCGGTTGATGCGCTCTATGGCATCGTCAGTCAGCGCCACCTCTTCCCCATGGCGAGCAATCGCCACCAGCCTGTCAATCGTCAGCCCTGACCCATCCAACAGAACGGTCATGTCGCTCTC
>DATHUZ010000712.1:0-2984 GCA_035461725.1 Anaerolineae bacterium | reverse complement strand
AAGCGGTACTGTTTGACGGCTCCCTGTCGTTGGTGGACAACTATCCTCTCCCCGTGGCGGCAGAGGGCGAAGCGCGGGTGCGTGTGCTCCTGGCCGGGATCTGCGAGACTGACCTGGCGGTCCTCCGTGGTTATGCGGGCTCTCGTTGTGTGCCCGGCCACGAGTTCGTCGGAGTGGTGGACCGCGCCGACGATCCGCGCCTTGTGGGTCGGCGCATCGTCGCCGACATCAACGTGACCTGTGGTGAATGTCCCGCCTGCCTGGTGGGCCGGCCCACCCACTGTCACTACCGCACCACGATTGGTATCCACGACCGCGATGGCGTCCTCGCCGAGTATGTCACCCTACCTGTGCGCAATCTCCATTTCGTGCCCGACACCCTTTCCGACGAGGAGGCGGTCTTTGCCGAGCCCGCTGCGGCCGCCTGTCGCATCCTCGAGCAGGTGCACATCGATCCCACCGATCGCTTGATCGTCCTGGGCGACGGCAAGATCGGCCTGCTCGTCGCCCAGGTGCTCGCCGTCACGGGTGCCCACGTCACCGTCGTGGGCCGCCACGCCGACCACCTCGCCCTCGTCGCCTCGCGTGGGATCGAGACACTCCTGGAGGGCGAATTGCACGCCGGCGTCTCGCCGGCCGGTGGCGTCTCGCCGGCCGGCGCCGACATTGTTGTCGACTGCACCGGCCAACCGGACGGATTTCACGCGGCGTACCGGCTGGTCCGCGCGGGCGGCACGCTCGTGCTGAAAAGCACCTATCCCGGTCCATTCCCTGTCGACCTGGTGCGCACCGTCGTCGATGAGGTGCGGATCGTCGGCTCGCGCTGCGGCCCGATGGAGCCCGCCCTTCGGCTCCTTGCGCGCCGCCTCATAGACGTCCGCTTTCTCGTTGAAGCCGTCTATTCGCTCGACGATGCGCTGGCTGCGTACGATCACGCCGCCCGGCGCGGCACACTCAAGATCCTTGTCCGCCCCTGACCCGTCTGCCCACACCCTTGTGCCATCGGCGCCCCGGTGGCAGGCGCGCTTTTTCAGCCGCCTCTGGATTGGAAGTGTACGATGATCGATGCATCAACAGGCAGTATCGCCCTTGCCCTCGGCGCCCTCGATGCCGGGGTCCACTTTGTCACCGGCTACCCTGGCTCGCCCAGCACCGCCACCTTCGAAGCTCTGCTGCGCCTCTCGCGGGGCGATCCCTGGCCGCGCGCCGAGTGGGCCATCAACGAAAAGTCGGCCCTCGACGCTGCCATCGGCGCCTCCCTCGCCGGCCTGCGCGCCCTCGTCTGCCTGAAGAACGTCGGGTTGAACGTCGCCCTCGACTCGCTCATGGTCGCCAACCTGGCGACAGGGCCGGGCGCGCTCGTGATCCTCGCGGGGGACGATCCCGGCGGCTGGGGCTCTCAGAATGAGCAGGACTCGCGCCCGCTCGCCGCTGCCGCCGAGGTACCTCTCCTCGAGCCACTGTCGGCAGCCGGTGCCCGCGACGTGATGGTGCGCGCTTTTGCCCTGTCCGAGGCCCACCGCGTCCCTGTCGTCGTGCGCATCACGCACGCACTCGCCGTCGAGCCGGCCGGTCTGTTGGCTCCTGCCGGGCAGCGGCTTTCACCGCGCCCGATCGCCTTTTCCCCCCAGCCCGACCGCTATAACGTGCTCCCCATCCACGTCGTGCTGATGCACCGCCGCTTGCAGGCCACCCTCGTCCGTGTGCGCGACCTTTTCGAGCGATCCGACCTGAACCGGGAGGATGGTACCGGCCGGCGTGGTGTGCTCGCCGCCGGACACGCCTGGCAAAAGGTGACCTCCATCCTCACCGCGGCGGGTAGCCCGCCACTCCGCGTCCTGGCACTTGGCACGCTGCACCCACTTCCCGAAGACCTGCTCACCCGTTGGCTGCGTGGCCTCGACGCCGTGCTGGTGGTAGAAGAGACGGCGCCCTACGTCGAGACGCAGCTCCAGGCACTCGCCTGCCGCGCCGGCAGGCCGCTTCCCATCCTTGGCCGCGCCACGGGCCACCTGCCCGGTGCGGGCGAGCTGTCCGCACCCGACGTCGCCGCCGCGCTCGGCCGCCTGCTTCCCGACTGGCCGTGGCCGACCTTCGAAGCGCCGCCGCGCCCCATGCCCAGCCGCCAGGCACTCTGCCCCGACTGCCCCTACGTGCCGGCGCTCGATACCCTCCTGTCTGTCATGGCGCGCCACGGAGGGCGCGATCGTTTCGTCGTCACGGGTGAGACAGGCTGCATGGTGCGTGCCCAGCTCCCACCGTGGGAGATCCTCGACGCCAAGTACGGCATGGGCGGCAGCATCGGCCTCGCGGCGGGCCTGGCGCGTGCCGGCATCCCCCAGCGCATCGTCGCCCTCTCGGGTGATTCGGCCCTGCTCCACAGCGGCTTTGGCGAGCTCGTCGATGCTGTCCAGGCCGGCGTCGACCTGTTGGTGATTCTCCTCGAGAACGAGACCACTGCCCTTTCTGGATGCCAGCCTCACCCTGCCACTGCCCACGATGCGCGCGGCCTGTCGCGCCCGCCCATCGATCTCAAAGCGCTCGTCCGCGTCGCCGGCGCCGCCGCCGCCGTGGTCAACCCACGCGATACCGGCGCATTCGCCGCCGCCCTCGACCGTGCCCTCGCCTCCCCCGGTGTCTCTGTCGTCATCGCCCGTGAGCCCTGTCCCAGGGACAGGTAGCAAACGACTTGTTATTTGTCCTCTGTTATTTGTGCATTGTCACTTGTTGTGCTATATTCTGGCCGCCACGGAGCCGTGCTATCGAGCTAGTGGCAGAGGGGTGACGGTCCGATGTATGCGTTGCTGATCGCGCCAGAAGGAGACGAGCGCGCCGTCCTGTCCCTCGCTCTGCAGCGGGCGGGGGTGGCTGTCACCATGGGTTCCGATCTCGAGCGCGCCATGAACTCCTGGTTCGAGCGCCCCGCCGACCTGGTCTTGCTCACGGCAGGTGACGACGTGGTCGCGCAGGTGCTGCGCGTCCGC
>DATHUZ010000711.1:0-2683 GCA_035461725.1 Anaerolineae bacterium | reverse complement strand
TGCGTCGGCGTGTATGACAGTGCCGGATACGGAACCCGGTCGTACACGTAGTCACTCATTTGAGCCGTCCAAGTGCATAGGCGACGATGTTCTCGCCCCACTCTATCGCACTGCGGATCTCTTCGCGCGTCGCGGGCCTGCCGCGGCGCTCACCCTGCCACAGGCAGCCATAGTCGTTCTGGCTCACGATGATGCCGTCGCCTATCTGCACCCTGGGCGCACCTTCCGTTTCAAATCCGGGCGGCGGCGCACCGAACAGGTGCGGATCGACCAGCAGCCGGTGTCCTGCCGGCACCGCCTCGACCTGCATGCCCATCGACGCCAGCACGTCAAAGAAGCAGCCGTCGGCCGGCGGCTCACCACCCTTGACCCCGCGCCGGCAGCTCTCAAAGAACAATGTCCCACCGCCGTGTACGTAGGCGTAGAGGGCGTTCATCTCATCCCGGCTCAACTGGAACTCGCCGTTGCCCACCAGGTAGAGCAGCGTGTATGCCTCGAGGCCGGGCGCGAGCAGCACCAGGTTGTCCACGCACACCCGACCTCCCGCGTGGCGCAGCGCCCTCGCCAGGTGGTCGACGCCCTGGCTATGCTTCTCGCCGATCGACCGGCCCACATAGCTCACCGCCACACTGATCATCTTCTGGCCCGGCCTGACCACTTCCGGCCGGAAACGTAGATCGATCTCGTTCGGCCCGGGATGCACGGCGTCGCGGGCATTCAGCAGGACGCTCTGCCGGCTCTGCCGCCGCACGCGCGCCAGCTCGACACTCGGCGCCCCGTCGAGGGCAGGCATGGCCTGGAGGCCGAACCGGCCATAGATGTAAAGCGGGCCATCCTCGCCCTCTCCCCCCGCCGTCGGCGGGCTCTCTTCGTACGTCAGGAGCAGGTAGAGCTGCCCCTGCGCCTGCCCGACATCGTACGCCACCGGCTCGGGGACGACGATGGTTTGCCCCAGCGGATCGAGCGCGATGCCTGGCAAGACGTACAGCGACGAATCGGGAGGGTCGCTCGCAATCACCTCCAGCCCGGTCACAATCCGCGCTCCGTGCGCGTACAGGTCATGTGACCGCTGCCACTGGCGGTGGTATTCGTGTGCTTCCTCCCACACCTGCGCCGTGACCGCCATGCCGTCCGCCGGCTTGATGCGCTTGATCGGAAGCTCGTGCAGCAGATCTGTCATAGTCTCACTCCCCCAACTCCCTTTCTGCCTCTGTATCGATCCGCAACTGATACCCCGCGTGCGCCGGTTTTTCGGCTTCGATGATCGCCTCGATCCGGCGGCGGCGAACCTGATCCTCACATGGGCTGCCGTCGGCGCCCTCGAGGGTCGACACGGCAGGCAGGCATATGACGACGGTAAACGTGTGTGGCTCATTGCCGCGGCCGAGGGCAATGCCAGGTCCCAATCGCGCTCCCTGGCCCAGCCGGAAGTTGTGCGCCCTGTGCTCGATGATCCGCGGCTTGTACCCGGTATAGATCTCCAGGTATTCCTCCAATCCGTGGCGCGTTCCCCGCTTCCTGTAAAGTGTGACTGCTGCCGCGAGCAGCCGCCGCCGCTTCTCAACCGGCCAGCGCTCGTCCAACACCAGGTCGATCCACGACGCCAGCCAGGGCAGGAACTCGGCCGGCGTCATCAGCGGGTCGAAATAGTAGGGCACGGTGTCGATCTGCCGGCTCACAGGCGCCCAGAAACTCTCAAAGAGCATCAGGAAGCGGGCCATCAGGTCGTCGTCGCGATAGATCGCGGGCAGATAGTCGAGGTATCGCCCCTGCGGCGACACGACCACGGCCACCGTCTCTGTGGCGCGCAGCGCCCCCTCTCCCTCGGCGGTCACCACGGCGCGGCTCTCCAGGACGGTCTCGTCTGTCACCGGTGCTACCGTGACCACCACCCGGTACTCGTAGCAGGTGGGCTCTTCCTCCCGGCCGAGCCTTGTGCGGCCCCGGTCGACACGCCAGATCAGGTTGTTCGCGGCATCGTGAAGCGTGATACGCGGCAGGGCGCGCGCATCCGGGCCCTGGTAGTCCTGGAGCGTGACACCCGCCGGCAGGGCGACGAGCAGCGTAAAGCCCGGCACGCCCGGCTCGACATCGACCCGCGTGTAAAACGTCACCGTCTCCCCCGGATACCGGCGAACCGTGTCGGCGACGTGTGACACCGCGAGTGGCGCCGGAGGCGGCCCTGGCTCTTGCGCGCGGCTGGGCTCTATCGCGGTCATAGCTCCACCACCTGCACCTCGTGATCGAGCGAGCAGAGAAGCGTGTCGGGTGGGACACGCAGCATGCGCTGCGTAACGACGGTCAGCGCTGTTCTGAACACCTCTGTCTCCTCGCCCTCACCCGCCGCGCCGCCGCGTGCAGACACACGCTCACGGCTCGGGATCACCTGGCGATAGCTCAGGTGCACGTCGAGCACGTGTTTTACGCCGGGCACCTGCTGGATCAACGAATAGATCTCGGACACGTACAGATCACGCCCGAAAGGCCAGCCTTGCCAGTCGGCCCCCAGCGCTCCGGCGAGACCGTCTTGGTGCTGGTCACTTTTCTCGGGTGCGAGTGGGCAGATCATCTGCTGCAAGCCCTGCTCCACCCTGCTTCTGACCACCTCTGACGAGGCATACTCTCCGGCTACGATCTGTACCGCTACGCGCACACCCAGGTAGTTGGGCTCGCGCACGCGCAG
>DATHUZ010000710.1:0-4299 GCA_035461725.1 Anaerolineae bacterium | reverse complement strand
GTCGGCTTGCGCTTTTTGCGGCGCTTGAGCGCGCTGCGCAGCAGCTCCGCAAAGCGGTCGACTGCCTCCTGGCGGTTGCGCCACTGGCTGCGCTCCGATTGAGAGGTGAGGTGGAGCACGCCGTCGGCATCGAGGTAGTTCTCGAGGCGCTTGCTGATCCTCGCGCGCTGGTCGTCGGTCAGGCTGGGCGAGCCGGCGACGTCGAACAGGAGCTCGACGCGTGTGCTCGACTTTTGCACGTGCTGCCCACCAGGACCCGAGCTGCGCGAGAAGCGAAAATCGAGCTCGGCAGCGGGGATCGAAAGCTGGTTGTCGATGCGGATGACGTCGTCTTCCATACCCCTCACCCCCAACCCCTCTCCCAGAGGGAGAGGGGAGTGCCCTCACCCCCCCCTCTGGGGGGGGAGGTGCCTGGTGGCAGATAGCTACCCCCACATCTCAAACCCTGCCAGCTCCTCCCGCGGCTTCCACTCTGTCGGGTTCCCCCATTCGGTTGCCTTCCACGGCATGTTTTCCGGCTCGACCATCGGCAGCACCTCGCGAAAGAACGCCAGCCGCTCCGGCCCGGTCATCGGGCAAAAGTTCTCGGCGACGGCGAGGTCCGCTTCGAGCTGCTCCATTGTCGAGACGCCGGCGATGACCGTCGTCAGCGGCAGCGCGAGCGCGTAGCGCAGGGCGCGGCCGGCGACGTGGGCCAGGCGCTTGTAGCCAAAGATCTTCATGCCCACGACGCCCACGTTCTTCTGGCGCGCGGCGGGCAGGAACTCTTCGGCAAAGCTGTAGATAAAGTGGTCGAGCACTGACACGGCGACGAGCACGGTGTCGAACGGAAAGCGGTTCAGCGCCTCGATCTGGATCTGGGGGTCGGTGTGGCCGCTGATGCTGATGTGTCGCACCAGCCCTTCTTCGCGCGCCTGGATCTGCGCTTCGAGCGCGCCGCCCCTGGCGGTCATGGCGTCGAGCCGGTCAAAGCTGTAGACGTTGTGGAGCCGCCACTCGTCGACGTGATCGGTCTGGAGCCGCTTCAGGCTCTCTTCGAGCTGGCGTCGGGCACCGTCGCGGTCGGTTGCCGTCGTCTTGGTCGCGATCCACATCTCGTCGCGCCGGTCCCTCGCCACCATGCCGACGCGCTCCTCCGACTCGCCTTCCGAGTAGGCCCAGGCCGTGTCAAAGTAGCGGATGCCGCGGTCGATGGCGGTGTGCAGGATGCGCTGCGATTCGTCCAGCGTGCATCCTTCTTCGTCCACGATGCGCTGTGCCCCGAAACTCAGGATCGGCATCTCTACCCCTGTCTTGCCCAATGGTCGTGTTTTCACGTTGCACCTCCTTACATCCGAAAAAATCCCTGTCCCAAATCCGACAGCCCTTCGATCGGCCAACGGGCTCGCCTCACAACAAGCGCGCACCACAACCGAGTGCGCGCCGCTGCTCACTGCATCGCCCTGTTGTCCACGTCCATGCCAGTATAACACACCCCCCATGCACCGTCAAGCGCTTCCCGCTCCCTCGGTGCACCCCACCCGTGTAGGGACTATCAGCCCGACTTGCGCATCTCGGTCACACCCGGCCACCCGCCACACAGTCAAAAAGTAGGGGCCGGGTCCCCCCGCCCGATTCGCCTCTCCCGATGCCCAGGGGTGCACCTTGCGCAACCCCCTGGATTGCGCCACAACGTCCATTTTGCTATAATGCGACCAGAAGCGAGGCTCTGACTTATGTCCGACATGCTCGTCGCCACCGTCGAGCGAGTCACCTACTATAACGAGGAGAATGGCTACACGGTGGCGCAAGTCGTGCCCGACGGGGTTGACTATACGGTGACAGTGGTGGGTAACCTGGCGGAGGTGAGCGCAGGCGAGTGCCTGCGCCTGCACGGCGAGTGGACGCGCCACGCGCGCTATGGCCGCCAGTTCCAGGTGGAGCGCTACGCCACCGTCCTGCCCGCCACCGCCGCGGGCATCGAAAAGTACCTCGGCTCCGGGCTGATCAAGGGCGTCGGCCCCGTGACCGCGCGGCGCATCGTGCGCCGCTTCAAGCTCGACACCCTGCAGGTCATCGAGGAGCAGCCGGAGCGGCTGCGCGAGGTGCTGGGCGTCGGAAAAAAGCGGGTCGACCTGATTACCCGCGCCTGGCAGGAGCAAAAAGCGATCAAGGAAGTGATGCTCTTTCTGCAGAGCCACAATGTCAGCACCGCCCACGCCGTCAAGATCTATAAAACCTACGGCGATGCGAGCATTGACGTGGTGCGCAGCGATCCGTACCGGCTGGCCAAGGATATCCACGGCATCGGCTTTTTGACCGCCGACAAGATCGCGCGCGAGCTGGGCCTGGCGCACGACAGCCCGCAGCGGGTGCGCGCCGGCATCGCCTACACGCTGAGCCAGATGGCCGACGACGGGCACGTGTTCGCCCCGCAGGGCGAGTTGGTGCACGAGTCCATCGAAATCCTCGACGTGCCCCCCGACCTGGTGGCGGAAGGCATCAACGCCCTCGCCGCCGACCTCGAGGTGCACGTCGAGCCCCTCACCTACCCCGACCTCTCCAGCCAACCAACCAGCGAGCCACCAAACCAACTGGCCGAAGAGCGCGCCGTCTACCTGGCCCCCTTTTACTACGGCGAGCTGGGCGCCGCCAACCGCCTGAAGACGATCCTGACCGTGCAGGCCAGCCGCCTCGCTTTTTACCGCGACGCGAACCTGGATCGCGTGCTCGACCACCTGGCGGCCGAGGGTGGGGTCGTGCTCAACGAGGGGCAGCGCCAGGCGGTGCGCACCGCACTGACCCACAAGGTGTCGGTGCTCACCGGCGGGCCGGGCACGGGCAAAACGACGGCGATGCGCACGGTGATCCGCCTGCTGGAGGCCAGGGGCTACCGTTACGCGCTGGCGGCGCCGACGGGGCGGGCGGCCAAGCGGCTGAGCGAGGCGACAGGGCGCGAGGCGCAGACGATCCACCGCCTGCTCGAGTTCAAGCCGCAGAAGGGGTTTCGCTTTCAGCGCAACGAGGAGAACCCGATCGAGGCCGACGTGGTGATCGTCGACGAGACGAGCATGCTCGACCTGCTGCTGGCGAACAACCTGCTGAAGGCGGTGCACCCGGAGAGCCACCTGCTGCTGGTGGGCGACGTGGACCAGTTGCCGAGCGTCGGCGCCGGCAACGTGCTCAAGGACGTGATCGCTTCTGGGGTGGCGGCGGTGGTGCGGCTGACAGAGATCTTTCGCCAGGCGGAGGGCAGCCTGATCGTCTACAACGCGCACCGGATCAACCAGGGTGAGATGCCGGTGTTCAACAAGACGCCGGCAGGCAAGCCGGCGAGTGATTTTTTCCTCTTTCCGGCGGAGGATGCCGAGCATGCCGCGGACCTGATCGTGGACGTAGTGCGGAGTCGGATCCCAAAGAAGTTCGGCCTCGATCCCCTGGTCGACATCCAGGTGCTGTCGCCGCTGCACCGCGGCGCGGCGGGCGTGGCCGAGCTGAACCGCCGCCTGCAGGAGGCGCTCAACCCGCCGGCAGAGAACAAGCCGGAGCGGCGGCGCGGCGGGCAGGTGTTTCGCCTGGGCGATCGCGTCATGCAGACGGTGAACAACTATGACAAGGAGATATGGAACGGCGACATGGGCACGGTGGTGCACATGGACTCGGTCAACCAGTCGCTGACGGTGCGCATCGACGAGCGGGATGTGGAGTTCGAGTTCTCCGATCTCGACGAGCTGATCCACGCCTACGCGGTGAGCGTGCACAAAAGCCAGGGGAGCGAGTTCCGCGCGGTGGTGATGCCGGCCATCACCCAGCACTATGTCATGCTCCAGCGCAACCTGCTCTATACAGGGGTGACGCGGGCGAAGGAGCTGGTGGTGCTGGTGGGCAACCCACGCGCCGTGGGCATAGCGGTCCGGAATGACAAGATCGGTGAGCGCCACACGGCGCTGGATGTGCGGCTGCAAGCAGGTGTGTCCGCCCGGTAACCATGATGCGGGAACACTGGCAACTCCTGCGCAGCGAGCTTGCCGGAAGCAAGGGGTAGTGATATAATTCGGAGAAGAAACGACGCGGGAGAATCAGAGCATGGTGGACTGTCAGTTCACGATTGTTATCGAGCGGCAGCCAGAAGGGGAATACATCGTGACGGTGCCAGCGCTGCCTGGTTGCTACACCGAAGGGAGCACGCTGCAAGAAGCACGCGAGATGGCGGCGGATGCCATTCGAGCTTACTGTGCCAGCTTGCGCAAACATGGGGAGCCGATCCCATCGGCTGCACGATGACGTTGCGAATTGTCAAGAGCGCCGGACTGACTCGGG
>DATHUZ010000709.1:0-2583 GCA_035461725.1 Anaerolineae bacterium | reverse complement strand
TGCACCGACGATGATGAACAGCGCCCCGATGGCGAGCGTCAGCACCGGGACACCGAGGCTGCCGAGGAGCTTGGCGATGCCGAGGCCGGATACCTCGGCCGCCAGCCCTGTGCGCACCCACGCGCTGTAGGTGCGCTCCGCTGCCTGCCCCGAGCGCTCCAGCGCCCTGTCGGTGCGCTCTTCCGCCAGGTCGGTCCGCGCGCGTGCCAGCTTGACGTTGGTCCGTGTCCGACGTATTCCCGTCTGTACGACGCTCTCCTGCTGTCTCACCTGTTCAGTCGTGTCCATCGTCTACGTCTCCTCGTTCAGGAATAGGATGCCGCGCACGATGCGCCGGCTGTCGGCACGCCCGCCCAACGAGCCCGCAAGCACTCCGGTCGATGCCACGAAAACGCTCGCCTGCAGCTGGTGCCCCTGGGTGCTCACGGGATCGGCGGTCACCCATGCAGACATGAGCGAGTTTGGAAAGATGGTGATCGCGCCGATGTAGGCGAGGAGCACAAAGAGGAAAAAGAAGAGCACAATGGTGATCAAGAGGGTCACCTGCGTCACGGCCACCGTCACCACCGTCGACTCGGAGATGCGCCGCCGGCGGTTGATCAGCGGCCCGAAGGAAAAGGCGCTGTAGAGCACAAAGGTGGCGACGAGCACGGCGAAAACGGCAAACAGGGCGAGCTGGAGCCAGCCCATCGAGCTCGCTACGTCCCACACCTCTGCCGAGAAAAAGAGGACGACGATCGCCGAGCCGGCGGCCGCGAGCATCGTCGGCAGGCGCGTGATGAGGCGCAGCGGGTTGGCACGGACGGTGGCGACGAGGATCGCCCTCCAGTCCTCGACCAGATGTCGCACGATGAAGGACAGCCGCCTGCCGTCCTGCACGGCGTCCCTCGCCTCGCGCGGCATGTTCTCGCGGATTTGGCGCAGTTGCTCACCGGTAAAGGTGTGCATCCTATCGAGGTCAGTGACCTGTCCGATGTCGGCCATGACGTTCGTTTGATCGTCGTTGTGCGACAGGTTGACGATGTGGCCAAAGGTGTGGAGCATGAGTGCCGCCAGGCGGCTGGCAGTCACCTCTGTGTCGGCCTCGTGTCCCCAGAACGAGGGGGAGAGCCGCTTGATCGACACGATCCCGACGTTGGTCAACTGGCTCGGAAATGCCAGGACGTACGACAGGTTCGACGTCGACAGGCCAACTTCCGACACGATGAGCAAAAAGTGGATGCCGCGCTCGATCTTTTCTGCCAGGCCCAGCTCCAAAAAGTCAAAGGGCGAATACCCACCCTCGGAAGGCAAAATGTGCGGGCCTTCGAACTCGAACAGGTTGATCTCGAGGCCGAGATCCCGGGTGAGCGTGTCGCGAATCGTGTCGACCGCACGCTCGACGACCTCTGTTAGCTCTCCCTGGGGCTTTTTCTCCACAGGCACGCGCATGATACCAACCGTGTACGACGAACCATCGTCCACGCCACGCGCGCCCGCTCTTGGCTCTTGCATGCCGCTACTTGCTCCCCTCCCATAACTCTGTCAGCGCGTCAAGCGCCGCTTCCATGTCGATGCCGGGGCCGAGCACGGGGCGCCACAGGTCGCCCAGCTCGTCCACCCGCTCGCGGGTGTTGCGCAGGTGAAGATCGCGCGGGTCGAGCTCGGCCGTGACCTCCTCCCAACGCAAGGGCGTCGATACGGGCGCGCCCGGCCTGGCACGCAGCGAGTAGGGCGCCGTCAGCGTCTGGCCGCGCCGGTTCTGAAGCATGTCCAGGTACACCTTGCCCTTGCGGTCCTTGGGGCTGCGCGCCAGGCTCGTGATATCGGGCAGTCTTGCCTGTACCAGGTGGCCGATCAGAGTCCCGAACTGCTCCGTCTGCTCGTACGAGTAGCGCGCACCGAGCGGCACAAAAATGTGCAGTCCCGTCGAGCCCGAGGTCTTGCACACGTGGGTCAGCTCCACCGATTCGAGCACCTCGCGCACCACCAGGGCTACGCGCACCACGTCAGCGAAAGAAACGTCGAGCGGGTCGAGGTCGATCACCAAATAGTCGGGGTGGTCGGGCTTGTGGATGCGCGAGTTCCACGGGTTGAGGGGAATGCTGCCCAGGTTCGCCATCCAGATCAGCGACGCGGCGTCCTGGCAGAGCAAATAATCCACCGGGTCGCCCTTCGACTTGGACGGCACGCTGTACGTCTCGATCCAGTCGGGCGCATAGTCGATGTCCTTCTGGTAGAAGCTATCGCCCTCGATGCCCGACGGAAAGCGCACCAGCGTCATCGGCCGGTCGACCACGTAGGGCAGCACCAGGTCGGCCATGTCGCAGTAATAGTCGATCATGTCGCCCTTGGTGAGGCCGTCGTCGGGCCAGTACACCTTGTCGAGGCTCGACACGGGCACCTCGCGCCCGCCGGCGTCGACCGTATCGTCGGCCACCTTCTTGCCTGCCTTGCGCCGCTTTGGCTTTGCGTCCGCCATTCTTCCCTCCTGTTCCCGCGTCACCGTGCGCGGGTCGCGATCCTCCACCAGCCCCAGGAAACTCGCCTGGCGCAGCAGGCCCGCCTCGGTCCAGCTCGCAAAGGCGACGCGGCACACCACCT
>DATHUZ010000708.1:0-4495 GCA_035461725.1 Anaerolineae bacterium | reverse complement strand
CGAGTTGACCCCTGGTGCCTTTTCTGTTACAATTAGCTCATCACGTTTCAATGTGAGGCGCCATGCCTCGGCACCGGAACCTCATCGGACCTTTGGCCAAGTTCCTGGTTTTGCTCGGTTTTGCTTGTCTAGCAGAGCGTGCGCATGGGCAGGAAGGCTTTGTGCTGCAGGCAAACGAGGTGGACGTCGTGTTTCCCGACTCGATCTCCTTTCACCTGTCTGCCTCGGTGCCCGATCCTGTCGAGTCGGTAGCGCTCGTATATGGCATCGATCGTGTCGCTTGTCGCCCGGTTTCGTCGCGAATCACGCCCGAGGTGGAGGCAGAGGAGGTGGGGCTCGTCTCGGCAAGCTGGACGTGGGAGCTGCGCCGCTCCGGCTCTGTGCCGCCGGGCGCACGCATCTGGTGGCAGTGGCACCTCGTCACCGAGGGCGGCGAATCGTGGTCCACACCTGTCGCCTGGTTCACCTTTGACGACGACCGCTACGCGTGGAAGACCGAGACCCAGGGTGATATTACGGTCCATTGGTATGCCGGAGATCGGGAGTTTGGCCGGCGGATGCTGCAGGTTGCAGTGGAGGCTCAGTCGCGGCTGACGGCTGACCCGGGTGCCCAACTGGAGGAGCCGGTCGATCTCTACTTCTATGCGGACGCCGGCGACCTCAAAGGGTCGATCCAGTTTGCGCAAAGCTGGACAGGCGGCGTCGCGTTCCCTGACTATTACGCGATCCTAATCGCTGCGGGGCCAGACGCCCAGGAATATGGCGAGACGACGGTCGCGCACGAGCTGATGCACCTGGTGGTACGCCAGCTTGCTTTCAGTTGCTCGGCCGATCTCCCTCGCTGGCTCGACGAGGGACTGGCGGTCTGGGCCGAAGGGCCACCGGACGAGCACCAGGAGGCGCTGCTGGCCGCTGCCATCGCTGTGGACAGGCTGCTCTCGCTGCGCAGCATCAGCAGCAGCTTTTCCGCCCACGCCAACCGGGCCGGCCTGGCGTACGCGCAGAGTTACAGCGTTGTGGCTTTTCTGATCGAGCAGTATGGGCGCGAGCGCATCCTCGATCTGCTGGCTGCGTTCCACAGCGGCGCGACGTATGATGGGGCGCTGGCACAGGTGTACGATCTGGACACAGACCGCCTGGAGGATCTGTGGCGGGCCGGGATCGGCGCCGCGCCGCGGCCCACGCCGCTGGCGCCACGAGCCAGCCCGAGCGCTGTGCCCACACGCGAGCTGTGGGTCGAGCCGGCAACAACGGTGCCGCCGGCGACAGCAACCCCGGCGGCCACTGCGGTGCCGACCGAGACGGAGGTGCCGGAGCGGGCCACCGTGGCTGTCCGGGAAGCGCCGTCGCCCACGCCAACCGGCCGGCCGGTGGCGCACCCGACCCCTATCGGCGGCGGGCTCGAGCAAGAGCCGGTGGCATGGTGGTTGTGGATCGTATCGGGGACCATGGCGGCTGCCGCTTTGCTTATCACGGCTGGTGTGATCGGGGCCCGCCGGCGGTGGGGGCGGGGGAGAGAGTCTCGAGGAGGAGACGGATGAGTGAGGGAAGAAAAAGTGGCGTGCTGCGCCGGCTGTTGGCCGGCCTACCGGTGCTGCTCCTGGTTTTGACCGCCTGTGATCAGCCACCCGGGCCCACGGCGCCGCCGGAAGCGGTGCGAACCCGCACTGCCACGGCCGGCGCAGCAGTGGCGGGGCCAGAGGGGGCCGCGGCAACCGTGCCGGCGATCGATACGCCCTCCCCTTCGCCCACCGCCGCTCCGACCGACACGCCCGAGCCCACCAATACCCCACGCCCGACCTCTACACCGCGGCCCAGCCCCACCCCGGCAGGATTTTACGGCGACCGTGCGGGCGGATGGTCGATCCAGTTTCCAACAGGGTGGGAGGTGACCGAGACCGGCGAGGATTTTCCCGCGCTTACCGCGGCGGACCCCGGCAGCGAGATTACGATGATGGTCGGTTGGACCTTTGTGCCGGCAGAGGATTCGCTGGAGGACGCGATCGACGCGTTCACCGAACTGCTCACCGCGCCATGGGAGGAGGTCGAGGAGGCGGTCAGCGACGAGGTTGTGCTGAAGGATGGTACCGTCGCCCGGCGCACCACAGTGACGGCCGGCGGCCGCCCCGCGCGCCAGATAGAGCTGGTGATGGCCGCGCGGGGCGCACGGCTCTACGTCGTGGTGGTAGCAGCGACCACGGGCACGTTCGAGGCACGTGCGCGCACGATCGAGTCGATCGTCGGCAGCCTCACGCTGACGCCTGTACAGCTCTACGACGTGGATCGGAGCACGGCGCTCGTGCGGGTGGGGGAGGAGCCGTACGACCTCGATCCCGCGACGACGGAGGATGGGCCGGCGGACTATGTGGGGCACCTCTTCCGCGGCCTGGTGATGCTCGACACCAACCTCCAGGTGGTGCCCGATCTGGCGGAGCGATGGGAGATCAGCGACGATGGGCGCACCTACACCTTCTTTTTGCATCCCGACGCCGTCTTTTTCGACGGCAAGCCGGTCACCGCTGCCGATTTCAAGTATGCGTGGGAGCGCGCCGCCGACCCTGCCGTGGGCTCGACCAAGACCAGAACGTACCTGGGTGACATTGTAGGGGTCGAGGAAAAGCTGGACGGCGAGGCCGACGCGATCTCGGGCGTGACGGTCGTGGACGAGCAGACGCTCCAGGTGACCATCGACGAGCCCAAAGTCTATTTCCTGGCCAAGCTGACCTGGCCGTCAGGTTTTGTGGTGGATCGCGAGAACGTCGAGTCGGGGGGTGACGACTGGTGGCGCGAGCCGAACGGCGTGGGGCCTTTTCGCATTGAACGCTGGGACGACGACGTGATCGTTTTCGTGCGGAACGAGGGGTATTACGGCCCTCTGCCGCGGCTGGAGCGCGTCGTCTACTTGCTGGACGCCGGCCCTTCGGTCCAGTTGTACGAGAGTGGCGAGGTCGACATGGCGGGCGTCGGTGCCAGCATGGTGGAGCGGGTAGAGGATCCGAACGATCCACTCCATGCCGACCTGCACACGACGGCAAACATGTGCACCAGCCGGATCGTGCTCGACGCGAGCCGGCCACCATTCGACGATCCGCTGGTGCGCCAGGCGTTCAGTTATGCGGTAGACAGGGATGAGCTGATCGAGATCGTGTTCAAGGGTGCGCTTCCGGCCGCGGAAGGGCCGCTGCCGCCGGGCATGCCCGGCTACTCGGACGAGCTGGAAGGCTACCGTTTCGATCCCGAACGGGCGCTCGAATTGATCGCCCAGTCCTCGTACGGTGACCCGGCGAGCCTGCCGCCGCTCACGTTCACGGCCGAGGGATACACCGGGGCGAGTACCAGCGTCGAGTCGCTGGTAGAGACGTGGAACGAGGTATTCGGGATCGAGATCCAGATCGAGCTGCTCGAGCCGTTCGGGTTTGTTAACCGGATCAAGGAGGAGCATGGCCACCTGTTCATGCTAGGCTGGTGCGCCGATTATCCGGATCCGGAGAACTTTGTCGACGTACTGTACCACAGCGAGAGTGAAGAGAACCTCGGGAGGTATCGCAATCCCGAGGTGGACGCGCTGCTCGAGCAGGCACGCACCGAGCGCGACGTGGAGGCGCGCATCGCGCTCTATCAAGAGGCGGAGCAGGCGATCGTGGACGATGCCGTGAGCATCTGGCTGACGCACAGCGTCAGCCGCCTCTTGATCAAGCCGTACGTGCACGGATACGAGGTGCTGCCAATGTCGGTGCCGCAGTTGCAGAATGTGTATCTCGACCCGCATTAAGCCAGGCAGGGTAGTATGAATCAAAAGGAGGAGAGAATGGAGACCAGGTCCAGGCGCCGCAGCCTCTGGCTGCCAATCGCTGCTGCCGCCATCGTGCTGCTCGTCGGTGGGGCAGTCGCCGGTTTTTTGGCCCTCCGCGCCACCGAGGCGCGACACTATCAGGCGGCCGGTGAAGCGTACGCCGCCGGCGAGTGGGATCGCGCCCTCAACGCTTACTCGGCCGCGCTCTCGGTCTATCCCCCCTTCGTCCGGCAGCACACCACGCTCTGCTATGCGAACAGGGGGGCGTCCTTCTTTCATCTCGGGCAGTACGAGCGGGCTGTGGCCGACCTCGACCTGGCCCTGTCGCGGCAAGCGGACCTGGCCCCAGCCCTGGCCTATCGTGGCGTGGCACGCCTGTTGACCGGCGACGCCCAGGCTGCTCGGGAGGACTTGGACCTTGCGCTCGATCTCGACCCGGGCCAGGGGCTTGCGTCGGCCGGACGGGCCTGGATGTGCCGCGAGACGGGCGACGCAGCGGCAGCACTCGCGGACGCGGAGGACGCCGTGGTGCGGGCCGGGCAGTTGCCGGCCGGGTTCCTCGCTCCGGCCTATGCCCTCAAGGCAGAGGCTGCGCTCTCGGATGGTGACATGGATGGGGCACTGGGCGCCGCCGACGCAGCCCTGGCCGAGCCGGAGAGGGCGGGCCTGGCGCAGTCGGCGGACAGGGCGCTGGCGCACACC
>DATHUZ010000707.1:0-4809 GCA_035461725.1 Anaerolineae bacterium | reverse complement strand
CCTGGTGCAGCACCTGGCGCAGCAGATCGATGGCCTCGTCGAGGTGAGTACCGACCCTGCTGCGGGCGGGACGCGCGTCGACGTTACGTTTGCCGGCCGGGCAAGGCGCGAGGCAGACGAAGGTCAAGGCGTCGATCTCGTGCTCGATTCTGTTTCGACGTGGCAGCCGGCTCGCGTGTCCAGCTTGTATGACAAGGCGGAGCGATCATGAAAGTACGCATTCTGATTGTCGAAGACGACACCCTGATTGCAATGGAGCTGCAGGACCGCCTGCAAGACCTGGGCTATGGAGTGTGTGCGCGTACGCGCACCGCGGAGGATGCTGTGATTCTGGCCGAAGGACTACAGCCCGGCCTGGTGTTGATGGATATCCGGCTGCGGGGTGGCATGGACGGCGTGCAGGCTGCCGCCCTGATCCGGGAACGGTTCGACATCCCGATCATCTATCTGACGGCGTATGCCGACGACGCCACGCTGGCCCGCGCCAAGGTTACCGAGCCGTACGGTTATATCATCAAGCCGTTCGATGAGCGCGAGCTGGTGAGCGCGATCGAGACGGCGCTCTACAAGCACGGGATGGAAAAAAAGATACGCGACAGCGAGCGGCGCCTGTCGGCCACCCTGCGCAGCATCTCGGACGCCGTGATCACTACCGATGCGGAGGGCGCGATCGTTCTGGCGAACCCCGTGGCCGAAGCGCTGCTTGGCCCTGTGACGCAGGGTGAGGCGAGCGTGGCGGCAGACAGCGTCTTGTCGCTCTATACCCGGGCAGAGGCGAAGAAAGACGAAGCAGGCGTGTGCCCGGTGCTCGACGTGCTGCGTGATGGCCAGGTGCGCAGCCTGGCCGGATCTTTTCTGCAGACGGTGGACGCCAGGCGCATCGCCGTGGAAGGAAACGCCACCCCGGTGATGGACGCGCAGGGGAAAGCAGAGGGGGTGGTGGTGGTGCTGCGCGACGTCAGCCGGCGGCTGGAAGAGGAGCGGCAGCGTGACGCGCTGCAGGCGCGGCTCTACGAGGCGCAGCAGATGGAAGTCGTCACGGCGCTCACCAGCCGGCTGGCCCACGATTTTAACGAGCATCTGACGACGATCCTGGCCGCCGCGTCGCTCATCCTCGCCGAGCGGACGGACGGCGAGGGAAGCCAGGTAAGCGCTGCCGCCGAGCGCATCAGGCAGGCGGGCCGCCGCGCGGCAGCCCTCACGCAGCAGATCCTGGCCCTCACCGGTGACCAGGTACGTGGCCCGCGCGTGCTCGATCTACACGCTCTCCTGCGGAACGCCGGCGAGCGCCTCGGTGCCCTGGTTGGCGCGCGCGTCACGCTGGAGCACCACCTGTCGCCCGAGCCACTCTTTGTGCATGCCGACCCCACAGAGCTGGAGCAGGTGCTCACCCACCTGGCGCTGAACGCCCACGAGGCGATGCCCGACGGCGGGGTGGTGACGATCAGCAGCGAGGTATGCAGCACCGGCACAGATGACAGGACCTACGCCTGCTTGCGCTTCTCTGATACGGGCATTGGCATGGACGATCACACGCGCGCCCACGCCTTCGAGCCCTTTTTCAGCACCAAGCCGGGTGCAGCCGGCCTCGGCCTTGCCATCAGCAAGAACATTGTCGAGCAGTTGGGCGGCTGGATCGAGGTGGACACGGCGCCCGAGGGGGGATCGACCTTTACGGTCTATTTGCCACAGTGTGTCACCGGTGCCGAAGAGTTATACCAGGTGCCGTCACTGGCCGAGCTGCGCGGCACAGGGCAGCGCGTGCTGCTCGTCGAGGATGACGCCGAAGTACGCTTTGCGGTGAGCGAGATGCTGCACGCGGGTGGCTACAACGTGGTCGAGGCCGACAGCGCGCGCACCGCCCTCGACCTGTTCGAGGCGGACCCATCCGCGGTCGATATGCTGCTCACCGACGTCATGCTGCCCGACCGCGACGGACTGTCGCTCGCCGACAACTGCCGCGCCGTGCGCCCCGATCTACCCGTGCTCGTCGCCAGTGGCCTCACCAGCCGCGACACCCACTGGCTCCGGATTCGCTCACGCGGCTACCCCTTCCTCCCCAAGCCGTTTGGGCTCATGGATCTGCTGCCGGCGGTAAAGGAAGCGATGGAACGAAGCGACAGGTAAGAAGGGGGTACATTCTTATTTCCGGCGCGCCATCACCGCCACGGCCACGGCCACCAGGCCGGCGCCCGCCATCACGGGGCGAATGCCGGCCAGGTCGGCCACGGCGCCGCCGAGGATGAGGGGCACCACGGCCGACGCGTTGGCCACCGCGAGCTGGGCCGCGATCACACGCCCACGGAGTGCCGGGGGCGGCCGGCGTTGCAGTGTCACGCGCGCGGGGATGACGACGCCGGCCAGCCCAAGCCCAACCAGGCCGACCGCGCCGGCGCCCGCCGCGACGCGCCAGCCCGGCCCGGCAACCACGCCGAGCATAGCCGCCGCGGCACCGGTCACAGCCAGGCTGGCGGGCATGATGCGCGCGAGGTCGAGGCGCTCGCCCCGCCGGCTGACCAGCAGAGCGCCGAGCAAAAAGCCAACGCCGCCGGGCAGCACCAGGTAGGGGGCATTCTCGACCGGCACCGCAAATTCACGCGACACCAGGCCCGGCAAAAGCGTCAGGAGCACCAGGAGGAGCGCCCCGGCGACCGTCGCCTGCACGGCGACGGCGAGCAGCACCCTGTCGGCACCGATGGCGGCCCAGCCGGCACGCACGTCGTCGCGCAGGGCGGCCAGGCGCGCCAAAAACAGGCCAGGGCCGCCGGCAGCCGCGGCTGCGCTTCCATCCCCCGCCCCAGGCAGTGGGTTTGAAGCAGGCAGGCCGGCGACGAGCGCCACGGCCACCGTGCACAGGACGGCGACGGCCAAGCCAACAGCCGGCGCGCCCGACAGCTTGACGACGAGCGGCGCGACCAGCAGAAAGCCCAACCCCTCGCCGGTAAGCATGCCCACCTGGTAAAAGACGTTGGCGGCGGCCAGGCGCGGCTGTGGCACCACGTCGGGAAGCAGCGCCTGCTCGGCGGGCGCCGCGAATTGGCTGCACGCCGCCGTCGCCACGTTCCCCACATAGACCGCTGCCAGCACCGCACTCGCCGGCAGCAGGCTCGTCGCCACCCAGAAGCCGAGGCCGATCACCACACGCGCACCGTTCGCCGCCAGCAGCAGCCGCTTCCGTCCCCACCGGTCCACGGCCGCGCCGGCGACGAGGGAAAAGAGAAAGGCCGGCAGGATCGACGATACGATGACCAACCCCATGCCGGCGCTCGAATGCGTGGCCTCTTCCACCAGCACCGCCCCCGCCAGGCTCAGTCCATAGACGGCCGTGACGGTGGCCATCTGTCCGCCGAGCAGCCGGCGCAGCGCACCCGACCGCAGCATCCCCCAGTCGACCAATCTACCGTCCTCCTCGAGCACGCATGGCGCTTATTCTACAGGAATTTCTCCCCAACGCCAAATCATGGACGAGACCTTTTGCCAGATTTAGAATTGCTGCCTGCAGAAACCTCAGACTCGCGGCTGCCTAATTGTGTAGCCGGGAAAAACGTGGTATACTGGCAGTGGTCGTTGCACCGTCACAAGGTATCGCAGTAGATCCGTTGTTCTGTCCCTCAAAGGAGAAATGAGACAAGATGATCAAGCAAGCAACGAACAGGCTGGCAATTCTCTCTCTGCTCACGATCGTGGCACTGCTCCTGGTCGGCGTGCCGGTCACCCGCCCGGCAGCCGCAGACAGGGCTCCGGCACAGGCCCAACCCGTGGCGCGCGGTGTCCAGATCCCCGTCATCGTCAACGTCTATCCGGGCGGCACCTACTCGGAAGGCGCCATCCGCGAGGCGAACGAGATCCTGCGCCAGGCGGGCATGCGCCTGGTGGTCGTGGAGACGAACACCATCAATGCCAACTCGGGCGGCGCCGGCGAGTGGGGCGGCGACAATGGCGCAGATGGTGGCACAGCCGGCGACGGCACCTTCACCCGTGGCGAGCGCGACAGGATGCGCACCTTTGGTGGCAAGGAGCTGCGCGACCTGCCGAATCAGAAGGGGATCAAGATCTCGTTCGGGCCGACGCCTTCGTCCACATCCACCACCCCGGGCATCTCGGTCCACCGCGACCCGACGATCGTTGTCAAGGACCGGGGCAACGACAGCGACACGGGGCAGACGATCGCGCACGAGATCGGGCACCTGATGACGCTGGGTGAGGGACACAAGGTCGATGGGACGACGAACGCCAACGACGAAGGCCACACGCCCAAACGGGAGGGCGACACCGGCAACGGCAACATCATGGCGCCAAGCAACCGGCGCAACGGCACGCACCTGACCCCGGACCAGATCGCCGAGATGCAGCGCCGGCGCTATGTGCACGGCAAGTGCGCGTCGCAGTGGGAGCGCGCCTATCCCGCGCAGCGCGAGCCGCAGCAGTTCGGAGCGACCACCGATCCGCTGGGCGATCAACAGGCAGGGATGCCGCGGATCTATGACATCCACGAGGTCGTGCTCACCTCGCTGCAGACCGATCCCAACCTCGCCGTGCAGTTCACAGTGTTCGACCCCATGCCGCCGGCGGTGTACGTCGACGTCGCCTACAACCTCGGCTTTGACGTCGACGACGACCTGTCCACAGGCGGATTCTTTGCCGGGCATTCGGGCATCGACCGTGTCGCCAGCGTCGTCATCACCGGCACGCTGGACCCGGGCCCCTGGCACGTCAGCGGCCTGATCTACTACCTGCCTGGCGGCATGGCGCACCCCTTCGACGAGCCGCCGCAGGTGGTCACCGATTATGCGTACGTCGACCTCGACG
>DATHUZ010000706.1:0-2456 GCA_035461725.1 Anaerolineae bacterium | reverse complement strand
TGGTCCTCGCCCCCACAGGACCCGAGTACCTGGCGGCGTGGGTGTCGGCTGCAGCCCCCACGCTCGTCGAGCTCGGTGCCACCGTGTCATTCTCTGTCACCGTGCGCAATGCCGGCGCCCGGCCCTGGCCTTCCACAGGCTCCGACGCGGTCAGGGTGGGCTATCGCTGGCTTGGAGACGGCGGCGCCGTCATCGTCGGTCACGCCCACACCTCCCTGCCCGGACCTGTCGCCCCGGGCGAGTCGATCAACATTCCCGCCGTCAGTGTCCGCGCGCCTGCCGCGCCTGGGTTCTATACCCTCGAGCTCGACCTCTTTAGCGCGTCGGCTGGCTGGTTCGCCAACCTCGACTCGCCCACCCACCGTGTGTCCAACGTCCAGATCGGCCCACGCTACCGCGTCCAGTGGCTGGCGGTGACGGCCCCGGCCGAGGGCGTCGAGGGCGAAACCGCCACCGTTCCGGTGCGCCTGCGCAACAATGGCGCCCTCACCTGGACGACGACCGGCAACAACCCGATCCAGCTCAGCTACCGCTGGCTCGACCAGGACCGTAACATCGTCGTGGCCGACGGCCTGCGCACACCGCTCCCCAGGGCAGTTGCCCCTGGACAGGAGATAGCGCTCAGCGCATCTGTCAAATTTCCCAATCCTGCCGCCTCCTACATCCTGCAGCTCGACATGGTCCACGAGTTTGTCACCTGGTTCGGGTGGAAGGGCTCACCCGTCCACGAGGCCACAGTGCGTGTCACCCCCGCGGTGCCCGAGTGGGCGGCGCAATGGATCGAGTACGTCGGCCCGGCACGGCTCGAAGCAGGCGCGACAGGGCTGGCGCTGCTCCGGATCAAGAACATCGGCACGGCCACCTGGCCGGCGTCCGGTGCCCCCACCGTGCGCCTCGGCTACCGTTGGTACAATCAGCAGGGCGCCGAGGTGCCCGTCACCGGCGCCGAGCAGGTTCGCCTGCCCAACGCGGTGCCGCCGGGTGCCACCGTCGTCGTCCGCGACGTGCCCCTCATCGCCCCCAGCGCGCCCGGCGTCTACCGCCTCGTGTGGGACCTGAACCAGCACGGGATCTGGTTGTCGGATCGGGGCGTCGGTGTCCTCGAAAAGCCGATGCAGGTGGTGGCGCCCGAATACGCCGTGTCGTGGACGGTCCTCACGCCGTGGCCCGCGTGGATCCCGCCGGCATCGATACACCGCGCCACCATCCGCGTCAAGAACACGGGCACCAGGACGTGGCGAAACACCGGCTCGGCGCCCGTCACCCTGGCGTACACCTGGTTCACCGCGGGCGGCAGGCTGTCGGAGCCATGGGACACGTTCCACATGCCCCTCCCCGCCAACGTCGCCGCGGGGGGTGTGCAAACCTTTACCGATGTGCCTGTCAAAACACCCTCCGTGCCCGGCCAGTATCTCCTGCGCTGGGACCTGGTAGAAGAAGGCGTGGATTGGTTCTTCCGCCGCGGCGCCGCTCCGCTCGAAGTGCCGCTCGAGATCTCGGATCGCTCGCTGATCGTCCCGTGGACGGCGACCGCGAGCCACAACGCCGCCGACGTGGCCCTCGCCTTTGACGGCGAGCCCACCACGGCGTGGGAGACCAAGGCGGACCAGGTGCCCGGCATGTGGTTCCAGGTGGACCTCGGCGACGTGCTCACGCTCGACCGGGTCAAGATCTCGAGCCCGGGCCGTGGGTTCCCCCTCGGCTACCGCCTGCTCCTATCGCAAGACGGAAACGACTGGCGCATCGCGGCGCAGGCCGCGCGCAACTGGACGGACGTCGACGCGGCCTTTACACCCTGCCCTGCGCGCTATGTGCGTATCGAGCAGACAGGTACCGCCGAGTGGCCCGCTACCTGGATGATCAGCGAGATGACCGTCGCCGTTACCAATGCCTGGGCCGGCGCGACCGCCAGCCACTATGCCGATGATGCCGGCGAGGCCCTCGACTGCAACCTCGCCACGGCGTGGAACACGCGCTCGGTCAGGCAGAAACCGGGCATGTGGTTCCAGGTGGACATGGGCAGCTCGCGGCGCATCCAGCAGGTCATCCTCCAACATCCTGCCAGCCAGATGGCGCGGGGATACGCCGTATCCGTCTCTGAAAACGGCACGAGCTGGCAAGAAGTCGCGCGCAACGACGACAACTGGGGCACGGTGGGCGCCACGTTCGCCCCGCGCCCGGCCCGCTACGTGCGCGTTGACACCACCAACTCGTCCACCTATCACCCGTGGGGCATTGCCGAATTCGTGGTCCTGCGCACCGAGCCCGTCTGGATCGTGGGCAGGAGCGACAAGTAGCCAGGAAGACGTGAAACGTGATGCGTGAAATAGATCACGCATCACGTTTCATGTTTCAGGCAGCCCTCGGTCCCGGCAGCCATACGAGAAGATCCTCGATCCGCTCCAGGACCACGCACTCGGCCTCCGGAAAGAGCCCAAGCGGGTCGATCAGGATGG
>DATHUZ010000705.1:0-3103 GCA_035461725.1 Anaerolineae bacterium | reverse complement strand
TTGGTGCGCTTCCAGGTGGTGCCATCGTCGAGCGAGAGCGCGGCATAGGCGTCGTGGGCCCCAAAACTGGTGCCGCTGGCGATGCCGCTGATGACGTTGCCGCTAAAGAGGCGCAGCGTCTCTTCCTCCGCCAGAGCGTCGATGTAGACCGCCACCAGGGGCTTGGCGTAATCGCGGGTTTCGATCAGGGCGCCGGCGGCGTCATAATACTCGATCGGGACCCCTACGGTGCCGTTGGACGACTGCGCCGGTACGTAGAAGGCCATGTGGTTGATGTTGGCGCGCTCGGTCTCCTGGTCGGGCGAGTGAGACACGTTGCGGCGGAACATGATCCCGTCATCGGCGAGGACCACGTTGGAGGCCAGCAGCGTCAACAAGAGCAAGATAGCAACTACTTTGTTCTTCATCTACTTTCTCCTCTCAAGCTTCATTCCTGGGTTGTTTCACGGGGCTGCTTCTCCCCGCGCGAGGAAGGATCGTGCAACAATGACGACAAGGGTTAACCGCCTTTGTCCTGTCACCTCCTCTCCTGTCCAGCCCTATATCTTGTCCGCTGTGAATTGATGTTGAAGCATTCCGTGCACCCTGGTTCTATGCTGCGCGATGGGTAGTTGCGCCTCAATAGTCGCCACGTTGGACCTATTGTACCATCAAAGAGGATGACTGCGCAATAGATTGCTCACTCATCCGGGAATGAAAAAAGAGGGATTTACAGAGCGCGCTCGATAGGTCCAAGAACTAGAGTTTGACCGCACGAGAGCTAGTTCTCGGACGCCGCGTGCCAGCCGGGCCGTGCCGGCGCATGCGCAGGACAGTGCAGTCCCCTCGGGATGGCATCAGGGCTGGCGTCTTGCTTCCACCTTGACTTTTCCAGCAACTGCTGATACCATTCAAGATGCACAGCGGATACTTGGCATCTCACGAGCCAGCTCACACGAGGTGATGACATGAGACAAAGGCAGACGGTCCAACCGATCCTCAGCCTGCAGCCGGTAGCAGTGCCGGCAGCAGCGACGTCCTCGACGTCCCCTCGTGGGCGCCACCTGTTTGCAGGATCTGGCGGGTCAGGCGACGACAAAAAAAAGACGGTGAGGGCCGAGCGCCGCCGCCGGGTCGAGCCGGCGGCTCCCGGCGGCAGGGAGCGCGCCGAGGCGCCCAGCCGCCGGAAAGCAGAACCCCAGCGCCCGACGGCAGGCTCGTCGGGCGGCGCGACCAGCCGCCCCACGAGCCAGGCGCGCCCGACAGCGCGGCCGTCCGGCGGCACCGCCCTGCCCTCGCTGCCTATCGGGCGATTGTCGCCGATCCTGATCGTGGGCCTGCTGATCGTGGCCTGCGTCTGCATCGGCGGCTTTTTCTTGCTGAGCGGCGGCCTGGGCGGCGGCGACGACCTGGAAGACGTGGGGTTCGCGACCCGCCCCCCTGCCGTGGTCGAGCCAACGCGGCCGGCCGCTACCACCATGCCCGCCCGCCCCACCAACACACCAAGGCCCTTCGTGCCACCCTCCACGTCGGGCGGCGACAGCACCTGGCTGGTCATGCTCTACCAGGACGCGGACGACAAGATCCTGGAACAGGACATTTATGTCGACTTGAACGAGGCGGAGCGCGTTGGATCGAGTGACCAGGTACATGTAGTCGCCCAGATGGACCGTTTCCGCGGCGGGTATCAGGGGGATGGCAACTGGAGCTCGGCCAGGCGCTACTATGTCACCCAGGACACGGACCTGAACCGCGTGAACTCGGAGCTGGTGGAGGACCTGGGCGAGGTAAACATGTCGGACGGCGAGACGCTGGTTGATTTCGTCACCTGGGCCGTCGAGACCTTTCCCGCCGACAAGCACGTGCTGATCCTGTCGGATCACGGGATGGGCTGGCCGGGCGGCTGGAGCGACGCCGATTCGAGTGCACGTATCAACTCGAGCATCCCACTGGCTTCGCGGCTGGGCGACGAGCTCTACCTGCACGAGCTGGACGAAGCGCTGCAGGCGATCCGCGACCGGACGGGGATCGACCAGTTCGAGATGATCGGGCTGGACGCGTGCCTGATGGGCCACGTGGAGGTGTTCGCCGCGCTGGCGCCCCACGCGCGGTACGCCGTCGCCTCACAAGAGACAGAGCCGGCCCTTGGCTGGGCTTACACCAGCTTTCTCGACACCCTGGTGCGCAATCCCGGCGTGGACGGAGCAGGGCTGGGCCAGTTGATCGTCGACAGCTATATCGACGACGACCAGCGCATTGTCGACGACCAGGCGCGCGCCGAACTGCTGCGCGGCGGCTCGCCGATGGGCGGGCTGTTTGGCGGCCTGTTCGGCGCCCCTACCGCGGCACAACTGGCGCAGCAGATGGGCCAGAGCATCACCCTGACCGCCGTCGACCTGGCGGCCATCCCCGAGCTGATCGAACGGATCGACGAGCTGGCTTACGTGCTGCAGGGCGCAGACCAGGCGCCGGTGGCCCGCGCGCGCACCTATGCCCAGAACTTTACGAGCGTGTGGGGCAAAGAGGTGCCGCCCTCCTACCTCGACCTGGGCAGCCTGGTCCAGCTCCTGGAGCGCGAGAGCGGCAGCGGCGACGTGCGCCAGGCCGCGGGCGACGTGCTGGCAGCGATCGACGGGGCGGTGATTGCCGAAAAGCATGGCTCGAAAAAGCCGGGCGCGACGGGGATCTCGATCTATTTCCCGAACTCGCAGCTCTACGGGTCACCGCTGACGGGGCCAGAGTCGTACACGGCGATCGCGGAGCGCTTTGCCGGCGCGTCGCTGTGGGACGACTTTTTGGCCTACCACTATGCCGGGCGCCGCTTCGAGCGGGACGCCGCCGAGCTGACCATCCCAGAAGCGGGCGCCGTCCGCGCCGCGGTGGTGGAAGAGATCTCGTTGTCGTCGCTCACGGTGTCGGACGACGTGGCCGCACCGGGAGCGCCGGTGCTGCTCAGCGCCGACGTCGAGGGCGACAACGTCGGCTATGCCTACCTGTTCGTCGGCTACTATGACCCGGTGGGGAACTCGATCCAGGTGGTCGACCGCGACTACCTGGAGAGCGGCGAGACCCGCGAGAGCGACGGCATCTATTACCCGGTGTGGCCGGAGGGTGGATTCACGCT
>DATHUZ010000704.1:0-5414 GCA_035461725.1 Anaerolineae bacterium | reverse complement strand
GCTCACGCCAAGCCGCCAAGCCGCGGCCACCTCTTTGCGGCTTGGCGCCTTTGCGTGAGCCAGAGCTCCCGAACTGCCAAGATAGTCAAGACACCCATCGCCACCATGGTCAGAAAAATTCCAAAATTCCCCCCATAACTTGACGTCAACGACTCAACACTTGCATTTTGTATGCTATAATAGAACGTGGCACACGACGACGTGCGCCCGCACTCGCCTCTTTCCGCCTTGCGAGTGCCACACCTCACCCTTTGTTCAGGAGCGATCAGAAAGGAGTCACCATGCCTCGTAACCCATCCAAGACCCCTTGTTCCCACCCCGGCTGCCGCGCCTGGTCCGTGCGCGGCTCCGACCCGCCCCTCTGTTCAACTCACGCCGGCCGTCATCTTCATCCCGGCCCCGGCAAGAAACTTGGCGCGCCCGCGGGCAACCAGAACGCCCTCACCCATGGCTTCTACAGCGACGTCGTGCGTGACTATGCCGGCGAGCCCGTCCCTTCCACCGGCGGCGTCAGCCTCGACGACGAAATCGCCATCGCCCGTGTCGCCCTGCGCCGCATCCTGGCCATGCTCCTCTCCGGCACCACCCTCGGTCCTGTCCCTCGCCGCCTCGACACCCTCGACCTCGCGCGCCTCGGGGCCCTCGCCTTCCAGGGCACGCGCACCATCGCCCGCCTCCTCGAAGTCCAGGCCTCCCTGGGCGCCGAGGGGGGCAGTGATTTCGCCATCGCCATCAACAACGCCCTCGATGCGCTCTCCCAAGAGTGGGGCGTCGACCTGTGACCGCCTGTCGCTCGCGTCACCCCCATCTCCCGGGGCTTGATTCCAAAAAAAAGGGGGTGGGGTGGGGTGGGATCGACACGTTCGTGCGCCCGTGCCCCCCTCGGCCTCTCACTTCCAACTTTGCGCCCGGCACCCACCTGTGTTATACTCGTCGCGACCGAGCGCACACAATTTCGCCAAGGAGGGACACACCATGACACAAACGCCCGCCTGTGCCACAATCCTCCGGATTGTGCTTTCCACCTCGCGGGAGGCTTACCATGTCTGCTGACGTCCTTCTCATCTCCTCCGGCCTCGCCCACCCCTCCCTCCTCGCCCAATTCTACGTCCGCCGCGCCCTCACCCTCCCCGGCTACCACCTCACCCGCGCCGCGTCCCTCGAGCAGCTTCCCGCCCTCGACCCCGGCCGCTACGACGCCGTCGTCCTCTACATCCACCACGACCACCTCTCCCCCTCCGCCCTCGGCTGCCTCCAGGACGTCGTCGGCGGCGGCGCCGGCCTCCTGGCCATCCACGCCGCCTCCGCCTCCTTCAAGGGCAACGACGCCTACTATGACATCATCGGCGGCCGTTTCGTCGAGCATGGCCCCATCACCGGGTTCCGCGTCGAGCCGGCGCGTGGCAAGGGCGACCGGCTGTTCGGCACCATTCCGCCCTTCACCGTCCGCGACGAGCTCTACCGCCACCAATACGACCCCGCCAACCGCGTCCACCTCGTCACCCTCGTCGACGGTCAGCCCGAGCCCGTCGTTTGGACCCGCCGCTACCCTGATCGCGGTGGCGGGCGCGTCTGCTACCTCTCCCTCGGCCACACCCTCTCCTCCGTCCGCCACCCCCAGGTCCAGGCCATCCTGCAGCGCGGCCTCGCCTGGGTGTGTGGAGCCACCCCACGATGACCCGGCCGCTCCGCCTCGCCATCGTCGGCTGCGGCGACGTCTCCGGCTACCCTGCCCTCCTGCTGCGCCTCAACCGCCGCGTTCACATCGCCCTCAACGCCACCTACCGCGCGGCCGCCTGCGGCGCAAGGAGATCCCCCATGCCTGAGCACACTGAACCTGTACGCAGTAATCACTCTAGCAGTCACCGATCCACGAATCTACCAATCTACCAATCACCAATCTACCAATCGACCGGAGCAGACACATGACAACCATCCCAGTGACCGGCCAACCTGCCGCCGAAAAACTCTCCCTCTGGCGCAAAATCGGCTACGGCCTCGGCGACATCTATGGCGGCGGCTCTGGCGTCGTCGTCAGCTTCTACTACCTCGTCTTTCTCACCGACGTCATCCGCATCAGCCCCGCCCTCGCCGGCACCGTCATCCTCATCTCCAAATTCTACGACGCCGTCACCGACCCCTTCGAGGGGCTCATCGCTGACCGCACCCGCACCCGTCTCGGCCGCCGCCGCCCCTACCTCCTCGCCGGCATCCCCCTCGTCTTTCTCTCCTTCTTTGCCCTCTTTTACCCCGTAACCTTCGATTCCGAGACCGGCCGCTTTCTCTTTGTCATCGCCACCTACCTCTTTTTCTCCACCGTCGTCTCCATCGTCATGCTCAACTACAATGCGCTCCAGGCCGAGCTCAGCCTCGACTATGACGAGCGCACCTCTCTCAGCTCCGCGCGCATCTTTTTCTCCACCTTCGCCTCCATCCTCGCCGCCCTCCTCCCTCTCGAGATCGTCGCCCTGTTCGACGACGTGCACACCGGCTACGTCGTCATGGGTCTCTTCTTTGGCGTCTTTTTCGCCCTCCCCTTCATCGCCACCGTCCTCTCCAC
This sequence comes from Anaerolineae bacterium, assembly GCA_035461725.1. Lineage (GTDB taxonomy): Bacteria > Chloroflexota > Anaerolineae > JAAYZQ01 > JAAYZQ01 > JAFGIA01. The sequence continues at coordinate 2,854 of DATHUZ010000704.1, read as the reverse complement.
CCGCGAGCGCGCCGCCTTTCAACAGCCGCCCGAGCCGTTCGACTGGCGCATCTTTCTCGCGCCCTTTCGCGTGCGCACCTTTGTCTTCACCCTGATGATGTACCTGCTCGCCTTTGTCGCCATCGACACCGTCTCCAGCATCGTCGTCTACTTTATGAAAAACTATCTCGGCCGCGGCGATGAGGCCAGCTTTGTCAGCGGCACCCTCCTCGTCGCCCAGGTCCTCTCCCTCCCCTTCTACGTCTGGCTCAGCCGCCGCACCGACAAGCGCACCGGCTACATCCTGGGCGCCGCCCTCTGGATGGTCACCATGCTCTTTAGCTTTCTCATCACCCCCGCCGCCCCCGACTGGGCCGTCTATGTCTTTGCCGTCGTCGTCGGCCTCGCCACCGGCGGCATCGTCATCATGATCTATGCCATCTTTCCCGACATCCCCGACGTCGACGAGCTCGAATCGGGCCGGCGCCGCGAGGGCACCTACTCTGCCCTCTTTACCTTCATGCGCAAGGCCAGCTCCGCCTTTGCCATCTTTTTCGTCTCCAACGGCCTGGCCCTCGCCGGCTACCTGCCGCCCCTCGAACAGGTCGTCGACGGCGCCACCCGCCTCGTCGAGCAGCCCCAGACCGAAACCTTCACCCTCGTCCTCCGCCTCATCTTTGCCCTGGTGCCCATCCTCCTCATCGCCGTCGCCCTCCTCTTTGCCGCTCGCTTCCCACTCACCGCCGCCGCCCACCGCCGCCTGCGCGCCGTCCTCGACGTCACCCGCGCCGGCGCCACCCTCGGCGAGCAAGAGCGCGAGGAGGCCCGCGCCCTCCACCGCCTCCTCATCGGTTCCAAAAAGGAGTCGCCCCGTGGCTGACGTCGATTATACCTTTCACGTGAGTGGCCCGCCTCCCGCCGGCTATCCGGCCGCCCCCTTCCCCGACCTCTACGACGCCGAGCCCTTTGCCGCCACCCGCCGGGCACGCCGCCAGACCTACCTGGCCCACGTCGCGCGCAACCCCGCCCCCGCCAATCTCAAAGCGCCCTACTACGAGCTCGCCCGCCTCGCCGCCGGGGGCCAGCCCCACCTTGGCGTCTTTTACGCCGGCCTCGACTATATCGAGGCCCGCCGCGACTGCGCCGATTTCGTCCTGCACGCCATCCTCCGCCTCCTCCACCAATTCTCCGGCTGGATGCCCGCCGCCCTGCGCGACCGCGCCCGCGACGTCCTCCTCGGCTTTCAATATTGGCCCGACGAGTGTGGCCCCATCTGGTCCGGCGCTGCCGAGTCTGGCCCCGCCGAGCGTGGCGCAGCCGGCTGCGTCGCCGGCGAGATGTGCACCTGGACCGAGAACCACCAGATCCTTTTCGCCGCCGGCGCCTACCTCGCCGGCCACCTCTTCCCCGACGACCTCTTTGCCGCCTCCGGTCGCACCGGCCGCGACCAGGCGATGCACCACGCGCCCCGCATCCGCCGCTGGCTCCAGCTCCGCTTCGAGACCGGCTTTAGCGAGTGGCTGTCCCACGTCTACTACGACGAGGACATTGTCGCCCTCCTCAGCCTCGTCGACTTTGGCCCCGACACTGGCATCGCTCGCCGTGCCGCCATCGTGCTCGATCTCCTCCTCTTTGACGTCGCCCTCAACTCCTTCCGCGGCATCCTGGGCTGCACCCACGGCCGCGCCTACGAGGCGGGCAAAAAACGGCTTGCCGGCCAGCCCATGGCCGATACCCTCAAGCTCCTCTTTGGCACCGGCCTCTTTGCCCTGCGCGACAACATGAGCGCCCCCTGCCTCGCCCTCAGCGAGCGCTACCGTATGCCCCGTGTCCTCTACGACGTCGCCAACGACCACGCCGGAGCGCCCGGCGCTCCGGCCATGATCAACCGCCAGCACATCGGCCTCCGCCTGGCCGAGGCGGAACGCTGGGTCCCCGACCTCTACGACCTCGAGGACGGTTTCGTTCTCCTCAGCCTGGAGGCCTACACCCATCCGCGCACCATCAACCTCTTTGTCGACATGCTCGACGCCTATGGCTGGTGGGACAACCCCTTCTTCGAGCCCTTTGCCGCCCGCCGCGGCCGGCTCCAGACCCTGCGCCGCTTCCACCTCCTCCCCCTCGTCGCCCGCATATTTGAGCGCGACGTCACTCGCAACACTCGCGAGCAGGTCGACGTCTATACCTACCGCACCCCCGACTACCTGCTCAGCTCTGCCCAGGACTACCGCCCTGGCTACGGCGGCGACCAGCAGCACGCCTGGCAGGCCACCCTCGGCCCCGACGCCGTCTGCTTCACCACCCACCCCGCTCGTAGGGATGGCCCCTCCCCCAACTACTGGACCGGCTCCGGCAGCCTGCCCCGGGTCGCCCAGGTCGAAAACGTGACCGTCGTCGTCTACAACGTCTCCACCCGCCCCGGCCTCTACCTCACCAACCGCCTCCTTTTCACCCACGCCTGGCTCCCGCGCGACCGGTTCCACGAGGTCGTCGAGCGCGACGGCTGGATTTTCGCTCGTTACGCGGATGCCTACCTCGCCCTCCGCTCCCAACACTCCTACCACTGGCAGGACGAGCCCGGCGAGGACCACGACCGCGAGGTTATCGTCCCGGGCAAGCAGAACCTCTGGATCTGCGAGCTCGGCCGCCTCGCCGACGACGGCCCCTTCGATTCCTTCGTCGCCAGGATCTGCGCCGCCCCTCTCACCTTCCACCGCCTCTCCGTCGACTACCACTCCCCCACCCAGGGCCACCTCCATTTCGGCTGGCGCGGTCCCCTCCTCCAGGACGGCACCCCCGTCCCCCTCGGTCCCTACCCCCGCTACCACAACCCCTACACCCACGCCCCCTTCCCCCTCACCCACCTCACCCTCCA
>DATHUZ010000703.1:0-7790 GCA_035461725.1 Anaerolineae bacterium | reverse complement strand
GGCGTCGCCCAGCTCGATGCTCGTGATCTCGGCCGAGGGGAGATCGGGCAGGAGGAAGCAGTTGCCGCTCTCGGGCACGACCGAGTGCTCGGGGTTGGCGACGACGGAGCACAGCTCGGTGGCGTTGGGCGGTCGCTCCTCGGTGGTATAGCCGGTAAATGGCGGCGCGCCGCCGTAGGAGCGGCGGTTGGCATCGCCCCCGATGCCCACGTCGGCGGGTGAGAAGGTGTTGAAGAAAAAGTGGATATGGGTGCCGGGATAGGCGGGCTCAAAGCCGTCGACCTCAAAGTCGACGACGTAGCGGCTCTCGGCGTCGACGGTGATGCTGACGATCTCGATGCTTTTCAGCTCGGGCTCGGAGCCGGGCGGTGGTGCTTCCACGATGGGCAGGGTGCTGAGGTCGCCCGTGGCGGTGGTGGTGAGGGTGGACAGCCAGCAGTTCTGCTCCGGATCGTGCGGATCGACGACCGCCCACCAGAGCTCGTTGGCCGAAAGGCCGTACACCAGCGCCGACGCGCCGGCGTCGACCTCGGACAGGGCGGGATATTCTTCGCCCGGACCGTAGCGGCAGGCGAGGGGCTCATTGGCCGTCGCCGCCACGACGTCGGGCAAGGGCACGCAACTGGCCGTCTCGGGCTGTGGCACGTGCTCGACGCTGGCAACGACGATGCAGATCTGGCCCGCATTGGGCGGGCGATCGGCGGTGGTAAACCCGGCAAAGGGGGATGGACCGGTGTGGCGGAGGTAGGTCCCCTGCTCGGGCCACCCGGCGGCGGCCGGCGCGACGTTATCAAAGAAAAAGTGGACGTGCGGCCCCGTGCCGGCGGGGTCAAAGCCCACGGTCTCGAAATCGATCGTGTAGTGGTTCTCGACGTCCACTACAACGCCGGTGATGGTCGCCGAGACGACAGCAGTGGGCGAGGGTGATGGGGTACCTTCGACGGGAGCCTCCATCGTCCCGTCGCCGTGTGCCATGGTTGTCGCGCTAGCCGTCTCGGTCGCTGTGAGAGTGGGCGTGTCGGCCACGAGCGCGACGCTGGGGGTGCTGCCGTTCGACGCGCCGTTCATCGCGCCATCCCCATTCACTGCACCGGCGCCGTCACCCAGGCGCGATAGGAAAAAGACGAGGGCGAGCACGATGGCAGCCAACACCGCCACCCCGCTCATCCACACGCGCGGCTGGGCAATCCTATCGCGGAGTGCCGGGCGAGCGACCGCCGGCTCGCGGCGGTCCTGCCGCGGCTCGGTTTCGCCGGCGCCCGGCGGTGCGACGACGGGTGTCTCACGCGGAGCCGGCGGCGGGGGAGGCGTGGCACGGGAGCCACGTCGCGCCACCCCTGGCCCGGCATCGGGCTCTGTTCCTTCTACTGCCGGCGAGCGAGGGGGCACGCTGGACGGGACATCAAGCTGCGTCGCATCCACGACCGGCTCGACGTCACTTCCCAGATCGAGCTCGGTGGCCTGAAAGTGGACCGCGGGCCCCGCCTCGAGCTGTGCCGACAGGGTCCTCAGCTCCTCTGCCATCGCGGCTGTCGATTCATAGCGGTCCTGGCGGTTCTTGGCCATCGCCTTGCGCACGATATCACACAGAGCGGCGGGCACTCCGGCACGCGTGGTGCACAGGTTGGGCGGAGGGTCCTGGAGGTGCATCATCAGCAACGTCATGGCCGAGTCGGCCTCGAAGGGCGGCCGGCCGCTCAGTGCTTCGTGGAGCGTGACGCCCAACGAATAGATGTCAGAGCGGGGGTCGGGCACCTCGCCGCGGATCAGCTCGGGCGGCATGTAGAGCGCCGTGCCGACGACGGCACCGGCGACCGTGTGCTGCGAGCTGCCCGTGATCTTGACGATGCCAAAGTCCATCAGAATGGCTCTGCCGTGGACGTCGAGCATGATATTCGCCGGCTTGATGTCGCGATGGATCATGCCCCGACGGTGGGCATAGCCCACAGCCTCGCAGATGTCGACGGCATACCGGATGGCATCCTCGACCGCGATCTCTCTACCGTCCTTGTTCAGGCGGCGCAGGTGATCCTGGAGCGTCTCGCCCGGCACGAACTCTTGCACCATGTAGTAGAGATCGCCGTCGTGGCTAAAATCGAACACCTGCACGATGTTGGGATGGCGCAGGCGTGCCACAGCCGTCGCTTCTTCTTCGAAACGGGCTACGAACTTGGGATCGTCGGCCAGGTGGGGGTGGATGACCTTGATGGCCACCACCCGCTTTAGATTGGGGTCGTAGGCTTTATAGACCGCAGACATACCACCGCGACCGATTAGCTCGTCGATCCGGTATCGATCTCCCAACGTTCGGCCAACCAGATTTGTACTTCCCATACACTTCCTCCAAACGGCGCAAGTTCAATGCGCTGCGTGAGCCAGGTTATGCCTCGGCCTCAGTGCGCTTTGCGCGAAACAGCGAACAGAATAACACCAAACAACAGGGTGATGATCACAGCCTGCACTCCCCAGGTGAAGAGCAGGTGGGGCCAGAAGACGTCGGGATCGTTCTTGTCGACAAATGCCCAGCCATAGTCCTCGTGAAATCGACCGAGTAAGCCCTCGGCTCTGCTCACCGCCGCGCTCCGCTTGATATTCCACTCGGCCAACAACTCCTGGTAGTCCTGCACTGCCTCGCCGTATGCCCCGCTGCGTGACTGGTACTCGGCCATCTCGGCCTGGTACCCGGCCTGGATCTGGGCGACCTGCACGTTGTAGGCATCCAGCTCCTGCAAGAATTGGGCCGTGACTTTGCTATCGGAAGAATCCGCCGGGCGCTGGGGTGCCGGTGGCATCACCGGCTCGGCCGGTGGGTTGCCCACGGCGGCGGGTGCGACAGGCTCGGGCTCGTCGAGCGCCGGATCGTACAGGGCGCCCAGCCCCGGAAAGCTGCACGAGCTGGGGTCGAGGGCGCTCAGCCCCAGACAGAGGCAGCCACGTGCTTCTTTTTCCTCGAGGCTCAGCGCGTCTCTTTCCTCTGCCGGCAGCGCCCAGCAGGGATCGGCGGCGAGGTCCGATGCGCCGCCGCTGATGGTGACCAGCCCTTCAAAGGTCCAGCGTGCCGGCATGGCGCTGCTGACCGAGCTGGGCACGGGGATCAGAGCTCCGCTCAAGGCGACCTGGGGGATGAGCAGCATGACGACGAGGAGTGGTGCGGCGTTGGCGTTGGGTGCGAGCGCCGAGGCGAGCAGGCCGAGGGCCATGCCCGCCAGCACGGCGAGAAGAAGGGTGACGTACATCAGGCCGAACTCGACGACGCCGCCCGGCATGTCGAAGGCGAGGTAGTGGAGGCCGGTGTAGGCCGCCGCCTGGTAGAGGGCCAGTAGGCCCGCCACCCAGAGCTTGGAGAGGACGTAGGGCAGCACCTTCAGATTCACCATCCGCTCGCGCTTGTACACCTCGGTTTCCTTGACGAACTCGCGCATCATGGCCAGGGCGCCGACAAAGATGGCGACGATGCCGGGCTGGAAGAGGGTGATCAGAGCGTCGCCCATGTTGCCATCGGTATAGGAAAAGAGGTCGCGCCCCAGCACGAAGGCCAGCACGACGTCGAGCGACGCGAGCAGCGGGGCCGACGCGAGCATCAGAAAGAGGCTGGTGCGGTCGCGGGTCAAGATTTTCACATTGCGCGACGACAGGATCAGAAGCTGGCGCAGGGCCGACACCTGCTTGCCGCGTGTCTTGACGGCCTGCCGGCGCGGCGGTGCCGGCGCGGCGGCCGGCGCCGGCACGCTTCTCTCCGCGGACCCCGTGGACAGCACGGGGCGCCCCAGCGCGGCAAGTGGCTGGGCGATGTACTGGTCGTAAACAGCGCTCTCCAGGTACCGCTCTGCCCACTCCTCAGCGGTGCCCAGATCGGGATCGTCGAGGATGGCATAGATCTCGTCGAACTCGATCTGGTGTGTGCGCCTGTCGCGCTCGGAGCGGTAGTGGTCAAAATAGCGCAGCGCCTCTTCTGGAGGGCCAAACCAGGCCAGGTAGCCGCCCCGCGCGAGAAAGACGACACGGTCGGCGAGCATGACGTTCTTGGTGGCGTGGGTGACCAGGATGATCGTCCGTCCCTGGTCGGCCAGGCGGCGCATGAGGCGCATCAGCGCCGTCTCGGTGCCGGGGTCGAGGCCAGACGTCGGCTCGTCGAGGAAAAAGAGGCCGGGCCTGGTGAGGAGCTCGACGCCGATCGACACACGCTTCTGCTGGCCGCCGCTCAGGCCGCTGATCTGCACGTCCTTGCGGTGCGCCAGATCGAGGTCGTCGAGTACCTCCATCACGCGCCGCTGGCGCTCGTCGGGTGTCGTGTCGGCAGGCATGCGCAGCCTGGCGGCATAGTCGAGCGCCTGGTACACCGTCAGCTCCTGGTGGATGATGTCGCGCTGGGGCACGAAACCGATCTCGCTGCGGATGGCGTCGAAATGGCGATAGATGTCGATGCCGTTGACGAGCACCTGCCCGTGGGTCGCAGGCCGGTAGCCGGCGATGGAGTCGACGAGGGTCGACTTGCCGCCACCGCTCTGGCCGACGACGACCACGAACTCGCGTGGATGGATGATGAGCGAGATCGCCTGGAGCAGGTTCAGGTCCTTGCGCACCCACTTGTTCAAGCCGAGGGCCTCGACACGCAGGCCACCGGTTTCATCGAACTGGGCGAGCCGCTGATCGCCGAGGACAAAGCGATATGGACCCACCCGAACGGTGTCGCCCGGCTGAAGCCACACGTCACCCTCCACCGGCCGGTCGTTGACAAAGGTGCCGTTAGCGCTGTTCAGGTCGTGTACCCGGAAGCGCTGCCCGATCCGCTCGATGGTGGCATGAAAGCGTGAGACGGTGGGGGCATCGAGCACCACGTCGTTCTCGGGATCGCGCCCGATCTGGAGCTGATTCTGCTCGCCGAACTCGATCTGGCGGGTCAGGCCTTTCAACATGGCTTCGGCGGGCCAGTGGTAGGAGAGGGTGACAATGGCACCTGGATCCAGGCTGCCAAGGCGCAGCAAGTCACCATCGTGAAGCAGTTGCCCATCCTCGATAGCGCGACCTTTGTAGTAGACCGGGTTGGTGGCGCCAGGCTCGAGGGTGAACTGGTAGCCATCGGGCGTTTTGACGAGGACCGCGTGGTGAGCAGAGACGATGGGAGAGGGGATGACCACGTCGTTGTCGGGGGCGCGCCCGAGGCGAATCCGGTCTTGCCGCAGGTGGCTGGTGCGCAGGGCACCGCCGGCGACGGACACCACAAGCAGAGGCGGCTCGACCACCTCGGCCGGCAGCCCTTCGGCGGCAAGCATCGTCCTGTCGGTGCTGGACAGGACCGCAGCCAGGGCGGTCGCGCCCAACGACTCGATCTGGGTCTGATCTTCTGTGGGTGGGACGGTAAAGGTGAGAGAGATGGCGTTGCCAACACGGATCGTGTCACCCGCTGCCAGCGGGCGTGGGGCGTCGAGCGGCTCGTCGTTGAGGTAGGTCTTGTTGGTACTGCCCAGGTCTTCGATCAGGTAGTTTCCATCCTGGCGATAGACACGCGCGTGGCGGCGCGACACGAGAGGAGACGCGATCACCAGGTCGGCCTCAGGATCCCGGCCGATGATCACGTCCGCAGCATCGAGTGAAATCTCTTGTGCTTGCTCAACCAGGGCGCCTTCCTCGAGGATGAGCTTGGGAGCCGGTCTTTCGTCCATATCTCCATCTCTTTTTCAAACGCTGTCAAGGGTGGTTGTGGTGCGCGCACTGGCCTGGGAAAAGGGTTCTGTTCGAGTGCGACCACGGATTCATTCCACGTATTATGGCACATGCCCGCACGATTGTCAAGTAAATATGATTAAAAATAGATTAATTATGAATGATCGAGTGGCGGGGACGCCTGTATGCAGGCAGATTTATATCATTTAGGCTTGACAAATCATCTAAATAGGTGTATGATGCGAGAAGTACAACCGCCGCCGCGCATAGCCGATCCTCGTCGCCACCCGCGCTGGCTCAAACCAGAGGAGAGAACCTTGGGTATCCCGAGAACCGGAAGGAGGTCCCGGTGAGTGCTGTACGTGTCTCACTCTTTGGCAAATTCGACGTGGAGTACGGCGGGCAGAGCGTGGCCGGGATGGAGGCACGCAAGGTGCAGGAGCTCTTCTCGCACCTGTTGCTGTACCGGGATCGCCCCCACCCTCGAGAAACGCTGGCCGGCTTGTTGTGGGGGGACGCCACGACGTCCCGATCAAGAAAGTATCTGCGTCAGGCACTGTGGCAGCTTCAGGCCGCTTTCGAGCCGCTCCCCGGGAAGGGATCGCCTCAGGTCTTACTGCTCGACCCAGAGTGGGTCCAGATCAATCCCGCTGCGGCTTTGTGGCTCGACGTCGCCGTGTTCGAGCAGGCATTTGTCCAGGTGCAAGGCATTGCCGGCCACGCGCTCGGCGCACAACATGCCGGCGTGCTGCGCGATGCTGTAGAACTCTATCGGGGGGATCTGTTGGAAGGGTGGTACCACGATTGGTGCGTGTACGAGCGGGAGCGGCTGCAGACCATGTTCCTCGCAATGCTCGACAAGCTGGTGGGTTACAGCGAAGCACACCACGAGTACGAGGCCGGGCTGTCCTACGGGACGCGCATTCTGTGCTACGACGGCGCGCACGAGCGCACGCACCGCAGGCTGATGCGGCTGCACTATCTGGCCGGCAACCGCAGCGCGGCGCTGCGCCAGTACGAGACTTGTGTGGCGGCCCTTGACCAGGAACTCGGCGTCAAGCCCGCCCGGCGTACGGTGACCCTCTACGAGCAGATCCGTGCCGACCGGGTTACGAGCTCCGAGCCGGGAGCTGCGGCACGCGAAGAACCGACGACCTTACCCCAGGTTTTGAACCACCTCAGGCAGTTTCAAACTGTGCTGGCCGAGCTGCAGCTCCAGGTGCAGCAGGAGATTCAGGCGGTAGAGCTGACACTGAAAAGGCAGCAGTAATCGCCAGCCGATCCCGGATCAGCCGGGAGCGAATTGTCAACAACCCCACCGGACAGACGCTACGACAGACGCCTGCCAGACGCCGCGACAGACGCCCGTGGAGTATAATCACGGGCATTGTGCGATGGCAACGGGGGACGGATTCTGGACTGGTGCCACCCGCCCCCACACGACCGTGCACGGGGCCGGCATGAACCCGATTGAATCCAAGACACATTCCTTCATTATCAAGGTCTGGCTGGAAGAAACGGTCGAAGAGGCCGGCCGGGCCACCTGGCGTGGCTATATCACCCACGTCTTGAGTGGCGAGCGGCGATATCTGCAGGACCTGGGTGACGTCACGGCCTTTGTGGCATCCTATCTCGAGGAGATGGGGGTAAAGCTCGGGCTGTGGCGGCGGTTGAGACAGTGGCTGAAAGAGAAGAAGTGAGGAAGGACGATGCCTGAGAAGATCAATTGGACGCTGAATGTGCAAGTGACAGGAGGCCCCAAAGAGTCGGCTTCCGCCACCATCGAGGTCGACGGGTACGACAAGATCGAGGCGGTGATCCCGGCCGCGGGCTCGGCCACCGTCGAGGTGCAGCCGGGGAACGGAGCGATGTTCCTGTTGATCACCGCCAGTGCCTACAACGACCTGACGTACGAGGTGGATGAGAGTGGCAACCCGGTGACACTGGATGGGGCACACGTGCTTATTGGCGCGGGCGCAGTCGGTTTGCTGGGAGCCACCCAGAATGCGTTCGAGTTCAACAACAATGGCGCCGCCGATGTGACGGTCGATATCCTGGTAGGGCGCAACGCCACCTAATTTTCGACAAGGAGAATTGTGATGCCTGCAACACTCAGTTATCCGGGA
>DATHUZ010000702.1:0-3391 GCA_035461725.1 Anaerolineae bacterium | reverse complement strand
CGGCCTCCATCGTCCAACTGCGACAGATGGATGGACCCGTTGCCCGACTTTTCGAGACCCAGGATGATAGCCATGGTCGACGTGGCAAGCGAAATGCGTGCCTGGTCGAACAGGTCGAGGCCCGCCTCCCGTGCCAGTTTGCGCACGTGCATTCTGGCTTCGATGATGTCCAATTCGTTTTGGATGGCAATCGGTTCGCGATCAGTCATGGTACGTCTTCCTCTTCACCAGCCCGGTCGAAGCGAGGAAAAATCGGGTCGTCCGGGCCCAAGGTTTCCGTTTGAGATAGGAGTAGGCGCGCAATCTCGTCTGGCGGCAGTGAGTGCTCGGCACCGCCTGCGACGACTGCCTGGTGGGGCATGCCGTATACGACGCAGGATGCCTCGTCCTGTGCCACTGTCAGCCCGCCAGCCTGGCGCAGGGCGCACAAACCGTCGGCGCCGTCGTCGCCCATGCCTGTAAGGATGATGCCGATCGCAGACGCGCCATAGGCAGTGGCCAGGGAGCGAAACAAATAGTTCGCGGAGGGGCGCAGCCCCTTGTAAGGGGGCTCGCGGCAGAGCTCCACGACGCCACGCCCGTTGATCTGCAAGTGATAGTCATCGGGCCCGATCGATACGCTGCCAGGCTCGGGCCGATCACCATGGTTCGCCAGTGTGACGTGCAAGGGCGTCTCGCCGTCGAGCCACTCTGCGAGCCCTGCCACAAATCCCGCGGCGACGTGCTGGACAACGAGGATCGGCAACGGATAATCCGCCGGGAGCCGGCGCAGGATGGAGGCGACCGCACCGGGGCCGCCCGTGGACGCGGCAATCCCCACCATCTTGTAGGTACCGTGGCGCTGTGCCGGTGGTGATGGCGCACTGGATGGAGAGGGGGCTGTGCGCACCTGCGCGCGCGCGGCGAGTCCCCAGTGGTGCACGACGGGCACGCCGGCCATCAGGCGAACGGTGCGGACCAGCGCGGCGCACCCTTGGGGATCGGCCAGGCCAGGCGTGCGCACAACGGTGAGTGCTCCGGCTCGCAACGCTTCGAAAGTGATGTCGACGTCGGCGTGCATCAGGTTGCCTGTGACGATGACGATCGGCGTCGGTGTCTCGCGCATGATCTCGCGCGTCGCCTGCAGCCCATCCATACGCGGCATGCGCACATCCATCGTCACCACGTCGGGCTGCAGCCGGCGCGTCAGATGCACAGCCTCCTCGCCGTTCGCGCCGGTTCCGATTACGTCGATACCGCGTGCATCTTGCAGGATGGCGACCAGCAGTTGGCGGACCGTTGGCGAATCGTCGACGACGACGACTCGAATGCCTTTCGCTTCTGTGCTCATGGGTTCGAAAGCTGACCTCTTTTGCCTGCTCCTAGATGAGCTGCCGGATTGTGTCCAGCAGGTTGGCCTGATCGAACTGGCTCTTGACGATGTAGGCATCGGCGCCGGACTGGATGCCGCGAGCCTTGTCCTCGGTAGAGTCGAGCGACGAGACGAGAATGACCGGTAGATTGGCAGTGCGCTCGTCGGCCCTGATGCGCTCTGCCAGCTCGAATCCGTTCATGCGTGGCATGAGAATGTCGGACACGACGAGATCGGGAATGCCCTGGGTCGCCATCAAGCTCAGCGCCTCTATTCCGTCGGTTGCGAGCTCGACAATGTAGCCTGCGGCTTCCAGAATGTTTTTCTCGAGCGTGCGCGTGGTGATCGAGTCGTCTACGACGAGGATCCGGCGGCGAGCCGGTTGTGCCTGCGCGGCCGCCGGTACGTGTGCCTCGAACAGGGGAGGATGGTGGCCGCGGATAGCCAGGTTAACCATGTCCACAGGGTTCAGGACAAGCAGGACATCGCCGCTGCCAAACACCGCCGCCCCTGCAACGCCTGTTACTCGCTCCAACTGGCGGCCCAGGCTCTTGACTACGATCTCTTGCTCGCCCACCAGCTCGTCTACGACGAACCCGGCGAGGCGCTCGCCGGCTGAGATGATGACCGCGGGGTGCGCCTTTTGTTCTCCGTTGCTGCGATCGCCGAGCTCGAGGACCGTGTCGAGGCGCACCAGAACTACCGGGCGGCCACCATATTCGATCACGGCACGTCCCTCCAGGCTCTGCAGCTCGCGTGGCCTGACCGGGCGTATATAGCGGACGGCGTTGAGTGGAAATGCAAAGGTCTGGGCTGCTGAGCGGACGAGCAGCCCGCGCAGGCTGGTCAGGGTGAGGGGCAGGCGCAGGACGAAGGTGCTGCCGGCGCCCGGCACACTTTCGACCTCGACTCGGCCGTGCAGAGCCTCGACGTTGCGACGCACCACCGCCAGGCCGATGCCACGGCCGGAAATGTCGGTGATGAGTGGACTGGTGGACACGCCGGGTGCAAAGATCAGATCATGCAGCTCTGCCTCGGTCAGCGAGGCCACCTCGGTGCGCCCACGGCGTGCGAGGGTGCGCCGGAGCGTGTCGAGGTCGAGGCCGGCGCCATCGTCCGATATGCGAATGACGACGTCCTGGCCCTGCTGCTCGGCAGAGAGGACGACCCGGCCCGTGCGCGGCTTGCCCGCCGCCTGGCGCGCGTCGGGCAGCTCGATGCCGTGGTCGATCGCGTTACGGAGCATGTGGACCAGGGGGTCTTTGATCTGCTCCAGGATCTGCTTGTCGATCTCGGTGTCCAGGCCGGCGATCTCCAGCCGTGCCTCTTTGCCCGCTGCCTGGGCCAGGTCGCGCACCATGCGCCCGAACGGAGCCGTGATGGTCGACAGCGGCAACATGCGAATGCGCTTGATCTCTTGCTCGATCTCGTCGATGGCCAGCGACAGGTGCAGCCTGTCCTCGGCAACCTGCCGTGACAGCCCGGCAGCGAGGGCAGCCGCGTCAGACAGATAATGCTGGTTGGCATCGAGGTAGGCGAGGACCGTGGCGAGTTCTGCCGAGTCGTCGTTCGGGCCGTTTTCTCCAGCCCGATGCTCTCGATGGCGGGCCAGGCGGCTGCCCGCCGCACGGACGGGCAGCCATTCGCGCTGCCAGGTGTTGAGGTAGCGCTCGAGGGCACGAGTCTGTTCGAGACGCTGCTGTGCGCGGATGCGCGCTACCAGGAGCTCGCTCAGTTGAGCCATGAGCGAATCGAGTTTCGCAACGCCGACGCGCACGGTTTCCTCGATCGCGGGCGATCGCTCGACCGCTGCAGGCGTCACCTCCGCTGCCGGCGTGGTGCCCTCGGGCAGAACCGCACCGGGGATGCCGGGCGGGCGATCCACCGGCCAGGTGCCGGCTGCGCCAGGTTGTGGCTGGCTCTTTTCCTCTTGCGCCGCGAGCGAACCCTCAGATGCAGGTGCCGTAAAGGCGCGCGGCATTTTTCGAAACGCTTCCAGGTCGGCCAGGGCGATGATCGCTTCGAGGGGTGGCGTTGTCT
>DATHUZ010000701.1:0-2682 GCA_035461725.1 Anaerolineae bacterium | reverse complement strand
TATGAAAGTCCCTCTCCGGCTCGACGCCGGCCTCTGCCTGCTGCTCGAGGCGGTACCGGAGCAGACGAAGGTGTTGGATCGGGTCGATGGCGTGCATGGCACGCTTGAGGGGGAGGTGGACGTAGGCACGCTCCAGCAGCAGCAGCGCCTGATCGACGATGCGCCGCCTGTCGGCAACCGACAGCAGGCCGTGCGTCCGCGCCAAGGTGGCCAGGTCGATCATGCCGGCGAACTGGGGCTGGACGGCAGGGTGCAGGTTGTAGACAAACTCGGCGTCGGCGGGGAGTGGGTCGACACCGTACATCGGCGGCAGCCCGTTCTTCACATAGTCGGGCAGGTTGGGCTGCACCGCCAGCCGCGCAAAATAGTCCGGGTCGCCCACCACCGTCAGCGGGTCGAGGTCCACCCGCACGCCGCTGAGCAGCTCCGAATAGGTCACCCCACCCGCCGTACCAGCGGGCGATGGAAAGCCCGTGAGCTCTCCACTGCCCAGGTCGGGCAGGTGAGGGCGCAGCGACTCGTCTACCAGGTCATCCTGGTCGAGGAGGAGAAAGGCGACCGGCCTCTCCTCGTCAAAAAGGCCCTCGGCGGTGGCTGTGGCACCGGCGGCGAACAGGCCCTCGGCCGCCAGCGCGGCGAGCGCCTGGGCCGGCGTATCAAAGCGCTGCTGCATCCGTGCCAGCAGGGCCAGCGCCGAGCTGCCCTCCTCGAGCACACGGGCCAGCTCGGGCAGGCGTGACAGGCCGTCGAGCAGCAGGTCACGCGCGGCGGCGAGGGTCAGGCCACGCACCAGCGGGTCGGCGCGCTCGTCGTCGAGGTTGAGCAGCCGCACGGCACCGCCGGCGTCGATCGTCTCGGCACCCTCACCCACCCCCAGCGCCTTCATCAACGAGGCCTGGCCACAGCGCGGCACGCCGTCGACTACCACCAGGGTAAGCGACGACTCGCGCGCCTGCAGCAGCCGCTCGTACGGGTCGCCCTGCCGCCCGTTGACCAACACCAGGTCCGCGCGCTTGCCGGCCTCGATCGAGCCGAGGCTCGCGTCCCATTTCAGGATACGCGCCGCGTTGCGGGTCACCATCGCCACCAGGTCGCGCGCCTCGAACGCCCCGCCGGCCACCTGGCTGACCAGCGCCGCCACCTTGAGCTCGCACAGCAGGTTTTTGCTGCCGGAAGGGGACCAGTCGGAGCCGAGGCCGATGAGCAGCCCGGCATCTCGCGCCGCGCAGACGTCGGCCGTCTCGCCATAGAGCAGCAGGTTGCTGAGCGGCGACCAGATCATCGCCGCCCCATGGTCGCCGAGCACCTGAAAGTCGTCCGCAAAGAGCGGCACGCAGTGGATGCCCGCCAGCGCCGGCGTGATCGCCCAGCGGTCCTCCGCCAGGCGCAGCGCCTCAAAATGACGGCGCGACGCGGCGTCGGCCCCTTCGGCCAGGTGCAGCAGCAGGCACGAGCCACGCTCGAGACGTCTCAGGAACGATTCGCCATCCGTCGCTGCCACGTCGTCGATGCGCGTCCCCGCCTCGGGCAGCGCCGGATCGTCCGTGTCCTCCACGTTGCGCACGACGCCGCGATAGTAAGGTTGGATGCCTACGCCATAGAGCGCCAGCCCCTGCGACGTGGTCACGCCGCCGAGCAGGCACTTGGCCTCGACGTTGCGCGCGATGGCCTGCACGTATCGCGGCGTCTTGCCCAACACCTGCATCGGCCCGGTCACCAGTTTTTGCTTGGCCGGGTCGCCGCGCCACTGGCCGCGGTTGGCAAAGCGCCGCGGCACCGTCCAGAGCGGTAGGATATTGTAGCTGAGGTGGTTGTGGAGCTCGATCAGGCCGGGGTAGATCGTGTCGCCGGTGCGGATGGGCCGCACCGTCTCGAATCCGGGAGGGGGCGGCGCGTCCGCCGGCCGGACGGCGGCGATCTGCACCCCCGCCACATAGACGACGCCCCGGTCCAACAGCGTGAACCGGTCGTCCATCGTCACCACCTTGCCCTCTAGCGCATACCGCCGCGCGCCACCCTCGTTGGTCGGCATCTTTCCCTCCCCTTCACGTGCCCCACGGGCTCAGCAGTTCGAATCTTGATGCTCCCGGGGGACCAGAGTCGATACGCCAGCGACGGAGGCCCGAGCTTGCTCGGGGAGGCGCTGCTCGTGGGTGAGCAATCCCGAGCAAGCGGCTTGCACAACAAGCTTGGCCTCCGTGTTTGGCTCCCCGAGCAAGCGGCTTGCACAACAAGCTTGGCCTCCGTGTAGCTCTGTGTCACCCGTTTTGCGTAAGCGAGACCCAGGCGCCCTGCCTGGCACTGGCCACGATCGCTTCGATCGCCGCCATGTTGGCCACGGCGTCGTCGAGTGGGGTGGGCACCGGGCGGTCCTCCAGCACGGCCAGCGAAAAGAGGTCGCCCTGGAGTGTGTATTGATTGGCAGGATCCAGCTCGATCTCGTCGATCTGGCCCTCGCGCTGGTGCCACAGGCGGCAGGCGCAGTCGTGCGGCGCGTTGAAGGGGATCTCGATCGCGACCCTGCCCGCCGTGCCCACGATGTTCACGCGCTGGAAGGGCGCGAGCTGCGTGGCGCAGGTAAAGGTGGATGTGCCAGCGGCAAGCGTGCCAGCGGCAAGCGTGCCGGGGCTAAAGTCGAGGATGCCCGACGTCAGCCGGTCGGTGCCGAAGGTGGGATCCTGT
>DATHUZ010000700.1:0-2232 GCA_035461725.1 Anaerolineae bacterium | reverse complement strand
TGGCGTTGGGTGGGCGAGATCGAGTTATCGGGGCTGGTGACGCTGGTCGTCGCCCTGGCCGGCATCTGGCTGCTCGCTACGATCGCCGACAGCGTGGTGGGCCAGGACCCGCGCTACCTGGACAGGCAGATCCTGCTCGCGCTGCGCGAGCAGGATGACCCCGCCGAGCCGATCGGGCCGGAGT
Source organism: Anaerolineae bacterium (assembly GCA_035461725.1). Taxonomy (GTDB): domain Bacteria; phylum Chloroflexota; class Anaerolineae; order JAAYZQ01; family JAAYZQ01; genus JAFGIA01. The sequence continues at coordinate 2,048 of DATHUZ010000700.1, read as the reverse complement.
GGCTTGAAGTATCTATGCGCGACGTGACGGCGCTGGGAGGCAGCATGGTGATGGGCCTGCTCACGCTGAGCGTGGCCGGCTACCTGCTCCTGCGCCGCCAGTATCACCTGGTCATCCTCGTCGTCGTCACCATCGCCGGGGCCGCGATCCTGACCCAAGGCCTCAAATCGGCATACGCCCGGCCGCGGCCCGAGCTGGTGCCGGGGCTGACCGGGGTGCTGTATGCCAGCTTCCCGAGCGGGCATTCGAGCGGCGCGGCGGCGGTGTATCTCACGCTGGGCTCGCTGGTGGCGCGGTTGCAGCGGCGGCGCGTGATCGAGGGGTACGTCATCGGGCTGGCGGTGGTGCTGACGCTGCTGGTCGGTTTTAGCCGGGTGTACCTCGGCGTGCACTATCCGAGCGACGTGGTGGCGGGGTGGATCCTGGGCGCGGTGTGGGCGATGGTCACACTGTTCGTCGCGCGCTTGTGGGACGCGCGGCGGCGCCCGGTCACCGACGCGCCACCGAAGCCGCCAAAGAGCTGATCCAGCACCTATCCCCAGAGTTAACAACCCACCATTCCAGGCCAGGGCGGGGAGACCCCGTGCCCTACATTCGGCTGCGGCTGGGGGGCGGTTTGTGGACTGTGAACGGGCTACTAACTCGAAATGCGATTACCCCGCCCGCCGATCCCGCCATTTGTCAAAACCCCACTGCTCGTGCTATACTGGCGCTTCGAAGCATGCAGAAGGGGACAGACGAAAGATGACTGATAACGTATTCGACGTACTGGTGGAGCGCGGCTTTATCGAGCAGGTGTCGGACGCGTCGGGCCTGCGCGAGGAGGTGGAAGAGCCGATCACGTGTTACGTGGGCTTTGACCCGACGGCCACCAGTTTTCACGTCGGCAACCTGGTGCCGATCATGGCGCTGGCGCAGATGCAGCGCCACGGGCACCGGCCGATCGCCGTCATCGGCGGTGGCACCGGTATGGTGGGTGACCCGAGCGGCAAGGACGAGATGCGCCAGCTCATGAGCGTGGAGCGGATCGACGCCAACCTGGAACGGCTGAAGGCCCAGATGGGCAGGCTGCTCGACTTTGGAGAGGGCCGGGCGCTGATGATCAACAACGCCGAGTGGCTGCGCCCGCTGAACTACCTGGAGTTCATGCGCGAGATCGGGCGGCATTTCAGCGTCAACCGGATGCTGGCCGCCGAGGCGTACCGCAGCCGCTACGACAGCGAGAGCGGCCTGAGCTTTCTCGAGTTCAACTATATGCTGCTGCAGGCGTACGATTTTTTGCACCTCTACCGCGAGTGTGGGTGCACGCTGCAGATGGGCGGCAACGACCAGTGGGGCAATATCCTGGCCGGGGCCGACCTGATCCGGCGTGTGGAGGGCGCGCAGGCGTACGCGGCTACCTTCCCATTGGTGACGACGAGCTCGGGCGTCAAGATGGGCAAGTCGGCAGCCGGCGCGGTGTGGCTCGATCCCGAGCTGGTGTCGCCCTACCAGTACTACCAGTACTGGATCAACACCGAGGATGCGGACGTCGAGCGCTTTCTGGCGATCTTTACCTTCCTGCCGATGGAGCAGGTGCGCGAGCTGGGCGGCCTGGAGGGCGCGGACATCCGCCGCGCCAAAGAGGTGCTGGCCTACGAGGCGACGCGGGTGCTGCACGGCGAACAGGCAGCCGGCGAGGCGCGCGAGACGTCGCGCAAGCTGTTCGGCGAGGGGGTGGTGACGGAGGCGGTGCCGACGACCGAGGTGGCAGCGGGAGAGCTGGCCGCCGGCATCGCCGCACCCGACCTCTTTCAGCGCGTCGGGCTGGCCCGGTCAAAGAGCGACGCGCGGCGGCTGATCGAGCAGGGGGGGGCGTACGTCAACGACCGGCCGGTGGGCAGCGTGGACGACGTGATCACCGGCGCGGATGTGGATGGCGGCGGTATCCTGCTGCGCGCCGGGAAAAAGCGGTACCACCGGGTGGTGCCGGGCTGATAGTGGCGGCACGGTCTGAGAGCGGACGCATCAGAGCCGACCAACCAACGAACCAACTATCCATCCAAACG
>DATHUZ010000699.1:0-6159 GCA_035461725.1 Anaerolineae bacterium | reverse complement strand
GGGGACGGGTGTTGATCGACGTGTTCGATCCGGCCGAGATGGTGGTGAGGCCGCCGAGGCGCAATTGGAGCCACTATGGCGGTGGTTACGCGCTGCGCACCACGTGGTGGGAGCCCGAGACGTGCACCTACGTCTCCGAGTTCATGTTCGTCGACGACGACGGGGTGCTCAACACGGCGGCCGAGCCGGAGCGGATCCGCGTCTATTCGCTGCCCGAGTGGCGGCGGCTGTTCCACGGCGCCGGCCTGGTGATGACGCACGCGCTGGCAGACACCAGCCTGCCGTTGGTGCGGTACGACCGGGATCATTATGGGAACCTGGTGATTGTGGGACAGCGGGTGGGGAAAGTTGATTAGTTGGTAGATTGGTGGAGTGGGGCAAAGTGTGGTAGACTGCGGTGGTGAACGGGGGGAGGGTGGGGGGCGTTAAAGAATAGGACGCACGAGGCGTGAGGACGCGGCGTGACGGCACGGTTCAATGTCGACAGGTAGGAGGTACGCGTGCTCAAGTACATCATCCGCCGGCTGTTGGTGATGCCGATCATCATCCTGCTCGTCACGGCGATTCTTTTCCTGATCCTGCTGCAGGTACCGGTGGAGCAGCGGGCAGGGGTGTATGTCCCATCGGCCAACCCGCACCTGACCGAGGAGCAGTACGCCGCCCTCGTCGAGGCCACGATCGAGCGTTATGGCCTGAACGAGCCTTTTTACATCCAGTACTGGAACTGGATCAAGAATCTCGTCCGTGGCGAGTGGGGCTACTCGCCCGCGTCGCGCGAGTCGGTGCTCTCTGCCCTGCGGCGCCGCGCGCCGGCCACGATGGAGCTGGCGCTCTATGCCATGATCCCGGCGAGCCTGCTGGCAATTGCCACAGGCAGCGCCGCCGCCAGGCGGCGCAACCGCCTGCCGGACCGCCTGGTACGGGTGACAACCTTTGTCGGCTGGGCGTTTCCACCCTTTATCCTCGCCCTGTTGTTCATGAGCCTCTTTTACGCCTGGCTTGGCTGGTTTCCGCCCGAGCGGATGAGCGTGTGGGTGAGCCCGATCATCAGCTCCGACACGTTTCGCAGCTACACGGGGCTGCTGACCATGGACGCGCTGCTGAACGGCCGGATGGACGTCCTGGTGGATGCGCTTCGCCACCTCGTGCTGCCGGCACTCAGCCTGGGGATCCTGCAGTGGGCACTGCTGACGCGGATCATGCGCTCGGCGTTGATCGAGGTGCTGGGCGACGACTATATCGTCACGGCGCGGGCCAAGGGAGTGCCTGAGGGGCAGGTGATTGCGCGCCACGCGCGGCGCAACGCACTGCTGCCTGTGATCTCGGCCGGCGGTGTCGCCACGTCGATGCTGATCACGTGGGTGGTGGTGATCGAGACGGTGTTCAACTATAACGGGGTGGGCCGCTGGGCGGCAAAGGCGATTCTGCAGGCCGACATCCCGGTGGCGATCGGGTTTGCTATCTTTGCGTGCAGCATCGTGATCGTGGCCAGCTTGATTGCCGACTTGATGTATGCCGTCGCCGACCCACGGGTCCGGCTTTTTTAGGCAAGGGAGGCGCGCGTGACAGCCAGTCGCTTTCTGAGACAGCCTTCGCTCCTCATCGGCCTCGCCATCGTAGCCCTGTTTGCCGCCGTCGCGCTGGCCGCGCCGTTGATCGCCCCGCCGCAGGGTCGCTCGCCCGACGTGATCCCGCGCGATGGGTTCAGCGCCCAGCCCCTCCCACCTGGTGATGACCACCCATTTGGCACGACGCAGAGCCAGAACGACATCTTTTACGGCGTGATCTGGGGCACGCGCGCGGCTTTTCGGATCGGCGTGCTGGTCACCCTCGGCCGGCTGCTGATCGGCGGCCTGGTCGGGCTGGTGGCGGGCTACCAGGGTGGCTGGGTCGACGCACTGCTGATGCGCATTACCGACGCATTTCTCGCCTTTCCGGTGATCGCGGCCGTGATGGTCATGCTCGCGGTGTTTGGCAACGTCATCGAGCTGCTCGGGAGCGGCGATCAGATGTTCATGCTGCGGCGCGTGGAAATCGTGATCACGGTGGCCCTGGTGCTCTTTGGCTGGATGCCCTACGCGCGCATGATCCGGGGCAACGCGCTGAGCGAGCGTGAAAAAGAGTATATGCAGGCCGCTCGAGCCTCCGGCGTCCCCGGCCGGCGTATTCTTTTTCGCCACCTGCTGCCGAACGTCACCCAGGGGATCTTTGTGCTGTCCGCTTCGGACGTCGGCGCCATGGTCGTCCTGGTCTCGGCGCTCAACTTTATCGGATTTGGCGCGGGCACCATGGGCGAGATGCCGGCCGAGTGGGGCCAGCTCCTGAGTGTCTCGCGCAACTGGATCGTGGGTGCGGGGGGGAACGCTTTCCGCTATTGGTTCACGTTCGTGCCTGTCAGCCTGGCCGTGGTTCTGTTCGCCGTCGGCTGGAACCTGATCGGCGATGGCCTGCGCGATGCGTTCGACCCACGCACAAAATAGTGCACGGGAGGAGGATTCTTGCTCAAATTCGTGATACGTCGCCTGCTGGCCCTGCCGGTGATCGTTTTTTTCGTGACGCTCATCCTCTTTGCGCTCATTTTGCTGCTCCCCCCCGAGCAGCGCGTGCTGGTCTATATGCCGTCGGGCAATCCACACCTCAGCGAGGAAGAGTATGAAGCGCTCATCCAGCTCCAGATCAAGCGCCACGGCCTGGACCAGCCTGTCCACGTGCAGTACGTACGCTGGATACGGGAGCTGATCTCTGACGAGTGGGGGTGGTCGCCCGCATGGCGGCAGAGTGTGCTCGACGGTCTACGCCAGCGGGCACCGGTCACCCTGGAGGTGGTTCTTTACGCGAGCGTGCCGGCCATCCTCCTGTCGGTCCTCATGGGCACCGCGGCGGCAAGATCGAATGGGCGGCTGCCCGACCACGCGGTGCGGGCCGCGACCTTTGTGGCGTGGGCCTTTCCACCCTTTATCCTGGCATTGATGATGATGAATGTGTTTTACGCGTGGCTCGACTGGTTTCCACCTGAGAGGCTGAGTATCTGGGCTAACCGGATCGTGGGTGCGGACGAGTTTCAGATGTACACGGGCATGATGACGATCGACGCGGCGCTGAACGGCCGGTTCGACGTCGTGATCGACGCGCTGCGCCACCTGGTGCTGCCATCTGTAACCCTGGCCGTGGGCGTGTGGGCGCTGCTGACGCGGATCATGCGTGCCTCGCTGCTTGACGTGATGCACCACGACTTTATCACGACAGCGCGGGCGAAGGGCCTGCCGGAAGCCACGGTGGTGAGCCGCCATGCACGGCGCAACGCGATCCTGCCGGTGATCTCGGCCGGTGGCGTGGTCACCTCGCTGCTCATTACCGGTGTGGTCATTGTCGAGGTGCTCTTTAACCTCAACGGAGTGGGGCGGTGGGCGATCAATGGCATCGTGCAGACAGACGTGCCGGTCGCGGTTGGATTTTCCTTGTTTAGCTGCATCGCCGTTGTGCTGGCCAGCCTGTTGGCGGACATCCTGTACGCCGTGGCCGATCCTCGCGTGAGAATCTTTTAGGGTGCACAGATGAGAGCGAGAAGAGCGTTTTTGCGCCCGGCGCTGATCGCCGGCAGCCTGATCGTCGTCGCATTCGCAGTGGTGGCCCTGGCAGCGCCGACGATCGCGCCGCCCGAGAATCCTGACGCACCCTACTATATGGTCAGCCACGGCGTGGGCAGGGCCCCAATGCCGCCGAGTAGTGACTATCCGCTGGGCCGGATGACCAAACAGTACGACATTTTCTACGGCCTGGTGTGGGGCACGCGCCTCGCTTTCCAGGCGGGCCTGATGGTGACGGCCGGCAGGCTGATCATCGGCGTGCTGGTGGGGCTGCTGGCCGGCTACTTTGGCACGTGGGTGGACGCGCTCTTGATGCGCATCACGGATGCCTTTCTCGCCTTCCCGATCATGGCGGCGGGGATGGTGATGATCGTGGTGCTGGGCCGGCAGGTCGAGTGGATGTGGCAGACCACGCTCTTTGTGGTGCCGTACCGCGAGGAAGAAGTGCTGATGCTGGCACTGGTGCTATTTGGCTGGATGTCGTACGCGCGGCTCATCCGGGGCAACTTGCTGGCCCAGCGTGAAAAGGAGTACGTCGAGGCGGCCAGGGCGGCCGGGGTGGGACACGTGCGGATGATGCTGCGCCACCTGTGGCCGAATGCCAGGCAGGGACTCTTTGTTCTCGCCGCGTCGGACGTGGGCGCCGTCGTGGTACTGCTGGCCATGTTCGCCTTTGTCGGGCTGATCACGCCTTCGCTGGAAGGGCTCGATGCCGACTGGGGGCAGATGCTGGCCTCGGCGCGCGGCTGGATCGTCGGCACCCCAGGCAACGCGTTCGAGTATTGGTACACCTACCTGCCTGTCAGCCTGGCGATCGTCCTCTTTTCCGTCGGCTGGAACCTGGTCGGCGACGGTTTGCGCGACGCGCTCGATCCACGGCTGCGCTGAGCCTCAGCCCGCACATTCCCCCAGGACAACCGAGGCGCGCCGGGCGACTGGAGGCTGGCAAGAGCTGCCCGAGGCAGGACGACGCCTGCAACCAGGCGCAGTGGGCAGCGTATAGCTGGTGGTGCGCCCGGCTCGAATCGGTGCCCAAAGAACCTGCAGCAGCCGTAAATCGGTGCTTGTGCCGACTTGCATTGTGGCGCACGATCGGTTATAATGTTGGCATCCCGGTGTAATGACGGCTCACGCCGCTTGTGAGTGCATTCCGAGCAGGCCGAGCATGATACTTCGAATCGATTCCAAACGGACGTAACCACCAGGTTTGTGCTCTTGTGCGGCAGTTCAAGAGCGGCAGGAATGCTACGATGATTCCAACAGAAAACCAAGAATCTAAAGAGCTTGTGTGTGAGCTGCAGGAGCTGAGGCGCTGCGTGGCGGAGCTGGAGGCGATGGTGGGTGACGGATCACGGGCCGAGGCCAAGGCGAGGAGGCTCGCTGCCGGGCTGGAGGCGGTTGGGCAGCTCGCCATCGACCTTGGCGCCGCGCCACGCGACGCGAACTTACGGCAGATTGTGGCCGACAGCCTGCGGCAGATCACCGGCGCGCTGGGTGTGGCGGTGAGCAGGTATGATGCCCAGGCGCGCGAGCTGGTGGGGGAGTGTGTCGCAGGGTCGGACGAGGTGCTGGCTCAGATCGCGCGGCTGCTCGGTGGGAACGTCATCGGGATGCGCGTGCCGGTGTCTGATGCGTATCATAAGCAGATGCTGTCGCAGATGACGCGCAGGCGAGAAGAGATGTCGGGTGCGATTCCGAGCGAGGTGAGCGACGCGATGGACAAGGCGAGTGGGATGGGCCACTTGGCGTCGCTGGCGCTGCATTACCGGGGGCAGTTGATGGGAACCGCGGTGCTGCTGATGCCCGCCGGCCGGGAACCGCCGCCGCCTGAGGTGATGCGCCTCTTTGCGCACGTGGCTGCCGTGGCGCTTCAGCAGCACGAGGCGCAGAAGGCGCTGCACGCCAAGATGCACGAGCTGCGCCAGGCGCAGGCACAGCTCGTGCACACGGCCAACATGGCGGTCGTCGGCGAGATGGCGGCGGGCATCGCGCACGAGCTGAATAATCCCCTGACGTCGATCCTGGGCTCGGCGGATTATCTGCTCGAGCGGGGCGGCCACGACCGGCGCGAGGTGCGCAGGCTGGAGGCGATCGCGCGCCAGGCACGGCGCGCGCGCGACGTGGTGCACGATTTTCTCGAGTATGCACGGTGCGAGAAGGGGCTGCCGGAGCCGGTGGCGTTGAACCTGGTCGTGAGGTCGAGCCTCGACCTGCTGCGCCGGAGGCTGGCTAACGCGGCCGTCGAGCTGGAAGAGGAGTACGCGCCCGACTTGCCACTGCTGCCTCTCGACACGAGTCAGATGAAGCAGGTTTTTCTCCACCTATGCACGAACGCGATGTATGCCATGCCGCACGGCGGCAGGCTGCGGGTATGGACGGAAGAGGACGAGGCCTATCTTGCGGCACATTTCGCCGATACGGGAGTGGGGATCGCGATAGAAAACCTGGGTCGAATTTTCGAGCCCTTTTTCACGACGCGCGCCGATGGACAGGGTTCGGGGCTGGGGCTGGCGATCTGCAAGAACATCGTGGAGGAGCACGGGGGGCGGATCGAGGTCGAGAGCCAGGTGGG
>DATHUZ010000698.1:0-4856 GCA_035461725.1 Anaerolineae bacterium | reverse complement strand
ATCATCGGCGGGCTGGGGGCAATCGCCACCGCGTCCTCAGTATCCACCTGGTATAAAAAGCTGCGCAAGCCATCGTGGACCCCGCCGAGCTGGGTGTTTGGCCCGGCGTGGACGACCCTCTACTTGCTGATGGGGCTCGCCTCCTGGCTCGTCTGGCGCCGCAAGCAAAAAGAGGGTGAGTCGGTCACGACCGAGGCGGCGTTGTATGGCACCCAGCTTGGCCTCAACCTGCTCTGGTCCATCCTCTTCTTTGGCCTGCGTCGCGTCGACCTGGCCCTGGCCGAGATGGCGGCCCTCTGGGCTGCCATTTTGGCCACGCTGGTGCGCTTTGCCAGGGTGCGCCCCGTGAGCGGCCTGCTGCTTGTCCCCTATCAGGCGTGGACCACGTTCGCGGCGGCACTGAACGCGGCCGTTTGGCGCCTGAACCGCTAGTGGGGGTTACACAGAGCTAGTCCCATCCAGAACCTACCTGGCAGCACCCTGCTTTCCTGGCAGCCATGTCTGGCACATTCGCCACCACTGTGTTATAATAAGACCATCATGAGCGCGAGAGTGGTACAGGCACCTGGCGGTCCCGTAGAACAGAGGAGGCCATCCTAGCGGTGTTGACCTTGCTGCTCATCCTACTCATTGTCTCACTCCTCATCTTTATCAACGGCCTCTACGTCGCCGGCGAGTTTTCCGCCGTCAGCGCGCGCAAGACGCGCATTATCCAGGCCGCAGAAGAGGGCAGCCGCCTGGCGCGCAGCCTGCTCCCGGTACTCACAGACCGGCACAAGCTCGACAACTATATCGCCGCCAGCCAGGTGGGCATCACGCTGTCGAGTATCGTGCTCGGCATCTATGGTCAGCAGCAGATCTCCCCCCTCCTCGAGCCCTGGATCGCCAGGCTGCCCCTCGGCGATGCTGCCGAGGCAGGAACCCAGGTCGCCGCCGCCGGCATCGCCTCCACCACCGTCCTCTTTGTTCTGACGACGCTCCAGGTGGTGATGGGCGAGCTGGTGCCCAAGTCGATCGCGATCCAATATCCCGAACGAACCGCGCTCGCCACGGCGCTCCCGATGAAGTGGTCGGCCGACTATATCCTCAAGCCCCTCATCGTCCTCCTAAACGGCAGTGGTCGCCTGCTGCTCAGGCTGCTCCGTGCGCCAGAGGGCGCGAGCCACACCCACCTTCATTCACCTGAAGAGATTCTGATCCTGGCCGAAGAGAGCCAGCGTGGAGGCTTGATCGCCGCCGACGAGCACCGGTTCTTGCAGAACGTGTTCCGATCAGGAGCACTGCGTGCTGTCGACGTCGCCGTGCCCCGCACACGCATCGTCGCCTCTGAGGCCACCAGGCCGGTACGCGACGTGCTCGCCCGCGCCGCCGACTCGGCCTACACGCGCATTCCCATCTATGAGGGCGACATCGACCAGATCGTCGGCATCGTCCACCTGCGCGATCTTTTTATGCTCTACCGGGCCAATCCAGACGCATCCATCCGTTCCATCCTCCGCCCCGTGCCATTTGTACCGGAAACCCTGACCACCACCGCCGTCTGGGAACGCCTCAACGAGGCGCAGAGCTACGTGGCCATCGTCTTTGACGAATACGGCGGCACCAGCGGCCTGGTCACACGTGAGGACCTGGTCGAAGAGCTGTTCGGCGAGATGCAGGACGAGTTCGACCAGGAGCAGGCACTCGTAACCCAGATTGGCGCCGGGCGCCTCAGTGTGCGCGGCGACCTGCTCGTCTCTGTTCTGAACGACCGGCTCGACATCGACCTGCCCCACGAACAATCACGCACCGTCGGCGGCCTGGTCATGGACACCCTTGGCCGCATCCCCGAGGTAGGCGACGAGATCGAGATCGACGGCGTCCAACTGCGCGTGGAGACAGTGGACCACCGCTCCGTCACGCGCCTGTGCGTGACGGTCGAGCCGGATAAGACGGCGTGATGGTGGCCGAGCTCTTTTCGTTCGCCGTCATCGCCGTGCTGATCCTGATCAACGGCGTCTTTGTGGCGGCCGAGTTTGCCATCATTGGCGTGCGCCCCACGCGCATCGAGCAGCTTGCGGATGAAGGAAACCGCGCCGCGCGCTGGGTGCATGGGGTGCTGCACGACAGGGGCCGGGTAGATCGCTACATCGCCACGGCGCAGTTGGGCATCACCCTCGCCAGCCTGGGGCTGGGCATGTACGCCGAGCCGGCCATCGCTCACCTGATCGAGCCGCCACTGCACGACAGGTTCGGGCTTGAAGGGACGATCGTGCACACGATCTCGTTCGTGATCGCCCTCGCGCTCATCACCTACCTGCACGTGGTCGTGGGCGAGATGGTGCCCAAATCTCTGGCTCTGCAGCGCACCGAGACGACGGTGCTCACTCTGGCTACTCCGATGCGCCTGGTCGGCAAACTCTTTTCGATCCCGGTGACCTTGCTGAACAAGATCGGCCTCTGGACGCTCAAGCTGCTCAGGATCCCGCCGCCCGGCGAGCGAAGCCGCTTCTACTCATCCGACGAGCTGGAGATGATCGTCTCCGAGAGCTATGCCGGGGGACTGATCGAGGCGTACGAGCAGGCACTGGTGACCAACCTGTTTGACTTTGCCGAGGAACGGGTGGATCAGGTGATGGTGCCCCGCCCTCTCATGACCGCGGTGCCCGACTCGGTTGATGAGCAGGAACTGCTGTCCGTCTTTGACTCGGTGTCTTATAACCGGCTTCCGGTCTATCACGAGCACGTGGATGATATTGTCGGTGTACTGCACCTCAAAGACCTCGTGCGCCAGCAGCTTGCCGGCAAGCCGTTTGACGTACACGACCTGATGCGCCCGGTTTCCTTCGTGCCCGAGTCGCTGCCGGTCAAGGCGCTGCTCGCCCAGTTCCAGCGCCAGCGACAGCAGATCGCCATCGTGATCGACGAGCACGGTGGAACGCTGGGACTGGTGACCGTGGAGGACATTCTCGAAGAGGTGGTCGGCGAAGTGCGCGACGAATTCGACAGTGAGGTAGAGCCGCTCTCCCTGGTCGCCCCGGGCCACCTCGTCGTGCGCGGCACGGTGCAGATCGAGGACATCGAGCGCTACGTGTCTTTGGCGCGCCACGGGTACGACGTGCAGACCGTCGGCGGGCTCGTGTGGGCCAGGCTCGATCGCCGCCCCGAGGTAGGCGACCAGGTAGCGGTGGGCAACGTCACCCTCCGCGTGGATGAGATGAGCGGGTTGAGCGTCACGCAGGTATCCCTGCTCTTTCCTCCGCCGGCCCTGTGATCGATAGTTGTTTCCCTCTTTTCGGACCCGCCCTGCAAACGACCGAAAAGCCGGAGAGTAGTAAGCGCTGCTCACGAGACGCCCGGCCACGATTCCGGGATCCACCCGGTCCCGGTTTGTCGCTCGCCCTTTCTCGCGCTATAATATAGGTGACCTGAGGACCGGTCGTCGCGTTTGGGTCCTTTGAGCAACACGACAGGAGAGACCCATGCCATTTCCAACATTGACGCCCAATCGCTACCCACCCCGCCTCTGGGCACTGACCGGCTATCCGAACAGCGGGAAAAGCTGGTTCGCCGCGCAGATGAGAGGCCCGCTCCTCGCCATCGATGCGGACCACCGCTTCGTCGAGGTGGTGCCGCTCGCCGCCGACCCCGTTCATTACCTGAGCAGCGATCCGCGCGACCACTTTGACACAGACAGGATCGCCACCATCCTTTCCAAGAACATGCCGGGCGCGGCGATTGCCACCATCGTCGTCGATTCTCTCACCGCCGTGCTCGCACCCGTCATCACACGGGCCATGCAGGACAAGGAGTACGGCAGAGAAAAGAACCTCGCCGCTGCGTGGCGCCGCAAAGCGCTCGCCATGCGCCAGCTACAGGACGCCGTCACCTGCTGGGGCACCGACGTGCTCTGGATCTATCACCTGGTCGAGGCGGGCGACGCGCGCGGCAACATGCGCGAGCGTACCACGATCCCGCAAACCGAGCTCGCCCGCCTGGAGCGCTCGATTAACCTGAAGCTCGAGACGGTTAAAAAGGGCGCTCTCTATGGAGTCACGGTCACGTGGGCGCGCGATGGCAGGTCGGGGGTGACGCTCTGGGACGACACCGGCAGGTGGGCCGGCATGCCCGCCCGGATCGAGGCGGCCGTGTATGACAGCCGCGGATCGGATGTGCCGGAGGGGAGGGAAGACGAAGGCCTCGACGTCTTTGCCAGCCGCGAAGCCGCCATCGAGTGGGGCTACGCGCAGGGAGCGTTTTCCACACTCGACGAAGCGCGTGACACCTACGAACGGATCAAGCAGGAAAAGAATCCACGCAGCGCGCGCGAGATGGCCGCGCTCTGGAAGTCAGCAGTGCGCGTCAAGCCGCCACTCGATCCATCGGGCTGAGGAATCCACTCCCTTGTGAAGTGCCAACTGCTTTTCAACGTCGCGGTCACTTGCCATCTGTGTCGGTTTGCATTATCATAGGCACCTTGGTCAATGTGGACAACCCATCATAGAAGATTGGAGGATCGATTTATGAACGATTCGCACCCATTTGTCACCAGGCACGTCCGGCTGTTCTTGACAGTCGCCATCCTCTTCACCCTGCTGCCGTGGCTCGCGCAGCCCATCGCCGGCTCGTCGCCGGTGCCACAGGAAATTGCACTAACCATGGCCGACGACGGGCGCGCCCTCGAGCTGCGCGACGGGCACGTCCTTGTGCTCCAGCTTCCGGCCAACCCATCCACCGGCTATCTGTGGGAAATCACGTCGGGCGAGGGACTGGTGCGCCCGATTGGGGTGTCCGAGTTCGTGCCCGAGTCGGACCTGCTCGGGGCTCCGGGCATCGTGACGCTGCGCCTGGCGCCCCTGCAGAGCGGCACGGCCCAA
>DATHUZ010000697.1:0-3667 GCA_035461725.1 Anaerolineae bacterium | reverse complement strand
CTCGTACTCGGCGCGCTCCGGCAGGTCGACGACGACGCCCCGGCATTCGAGCGTGTATGCGACGTCGTCGCTGAGGGCGTAGAGCAAGTCGGCGATGCCCCGCGCCGCCTTGCCCTGCATGTCGACGAGCACCGCCACGTGGGTGTCGGCCAGCACTTCTTGCAAGCGGTAGAGGATGGACGTCTTGCCCGTCCGGCGCTGCCCGTGCAGCACGATCACGTTGTTCTGGTAGGCGCCCAGGAGGTGTTCACGCACAAAGCTAAAGACGTCCTGCCGGCCGACAAACATCTCGCTTGACCGGAGCGGCGTGCCGGTGACGTATGGGATCGGAAAGATGCGCTGAAAGCCCGCGCACTCTTCACCTGACTCGAGCTCCATCGCATCGGCAAACTCGACGCGCCGGCCGGTGTCGACGGCGTCGTCGTAGCTCAGCTCCCAGGCGAGGCGCAGCCGTCGGGGGCTGTCCGGGACGAGCCAGAACTCGAGCTCGCGGCTCTCCTGGGGAGCGAGAATGTCTACCCGCTGCTCACCACCATCGAGGATGCGATAGCCGTCGCCACCGGCCACGCGCAGGTGTACGTTCTGTGCCACGTTGAGCCCCTGGTTCTGCACGACGATGCACTGGCGCACACGTGGAGCAAAGGCGGCGGCACGGGCCAGCAGGCCGGCCTGCAGGTCGGCTCTGCCCTGCACGTCACGCGTGGCGGTCAGGATCAGGCCCTGCCAGAAGCTGAGCAAGGTCAGGAGCACTGCGATCTCGGGATAGGTGGTCTCGCACTTGCCACCTAGCTCGGCATGGCTTTCGGTCTGGCGGCGCAGGTCAAGCAGTGCCGCCTGCGCGCTGTTCAAAAAGATGATCTTGGTATGCAGGTCGTCGACCCGCTCGACCTTGTTCAGCTCGTCGAGCACGCGCCCGATGCCCTCACAACTGCGGGCCAGGATCGGCGGCAGAGAGGAGGTGGCGTGCTGTGGGGGCGGCTGAATGGCCCGCACCTGGCTCAACGCCTTGGCCGTCAGCCCCTCTTCGAGCACGCGGTAGAGCTCGCCCACCTCGGCACGCCAGCGCCATCCCTCCTGCTCGGCCAGCGTCTGGCGGATGACGGCAGCGGCCTGCTCGGTCTCGGCCGGCTCGGTGCTCAACACGTGGTACGCGGCCACCACGCGCGCGGCCGACTCTTCGCGCAGCAAAAAAGCGAGATGCGGCAGGACCTTGACCGCCTGGGGGTCCTTTGTATAGAGGCCATAAATGCGCGGCAAGAGGTGGCCGGGCTCGGCATTCACCGCGCGTGCCACGCGGGCCGCCCGGTCAACAGGGCGGCGAAAGACGAGGGGCAGCGTCAGCCCGTAAATCACGGCCTGTGGCGCGAGCCAGACGAGGATGCCGATCAGGATGAGTGCAAAAAGAAGCGCCGGCACGGCGTAAAATGCGGGCGCGATGCTCATCGGCGCATCGACAAAGGCGGCCACCGCCTGGAGCGTCTCCGGATCGAGGATCAGTTCAGGAGAGGCGGTGCCGAACGCGTTCTGCTGAATCGCCACCCAGGCCAGGTAGCGCATCGTGCCCAGGCCCGCATACACCATTTGCAGCGTCGCCAGCAGGACAAAGACAGAGGCGGTGAGACCGGCGACCATCACCGCGGTAAAGCGCGACAGGTGGCGGCGCGGCGGATCCTTGAGCAGGAGCACGGCCAGCCCTCCCACACCGAGCACGGTGAGCACGAACAGAGGCGCAAGGCAGCCGAGCAGTGTATCACTAAAGAGCGCGCGTGTGATCACGTCCGAGCTGTCGTTCACGGCCAACTGGAGGCCGGGCCAGTCGACCTTGACCTCGCTCAAAAAGGTGACGGTGATGCTGAGCCAGAGCACGCCGCCACCCAGCGCGCCGGCAGTCAACCCGGCACGCCACGCCTCATCTTGCCCGGCAGTCCACCGGTCACGGGGCTGTGGACCTTTGAGGACCTCGAGCAGCGAGGCGCGCGGTGCAGAGTGGTGACGACGGAGCCAGCCGACGACGGCGCCTTCGACGGCACCGATCGCGACGCCGATCAGCAAAGTCAGGTCGAGGCGCGTGTGCATGGTCCGTGTCACGTCGTTAAAGAACCTGATAAAGACCGGATCGGGTGGGTAGGGTGCGGCCATCGTCGGGCTGTATTGCCACAGCTCCCTGCTGGCGGCGAGTGCAGCCGTCGGCTCGAACAGGAGCGCGTAGAACATGACGCCCACGATCAATCCGCTGATGGCACCGGCTTTGGCGCCCGTGAGCACGTCCGTTGCCCCGACGTGCTTGGCAGCCATGCTCCCGATCATGAGGACGACTACCAGGCCCACGGCGCCATTGACCACGAGAAGCAGCGACGCGACGCGCGCGCGCCGGGACTCGAGCGGCACCAGCGCACCGGCAGGCACACGATCTCCGGGCGGCGTCTGACCGATAGCAGGCCCTTGATCCTGGGGCAGCGCCTCTATCGCCACGACCAGAGGGTCGCGCAGGGGTCCGCCCATATAGAGGCTGAGCATTGGATAGATGGACACCAGGACAAAGAGGATGCCGATCAAAAAGCCGGTAATGACGCTGCGCTTGATCATCGTCGGTCTCCGGTCCACGGCCGCCCTACGGCAGCCACGCCGCCTCCACGGCAGCCGACAGCGCCGCACCATTCGGGTAACGGTCCTCTGGTTTTTTCGCCAGGGCGCGGCCCAGCACTCTGTCGAGGTTCGCCGGCAGGCCGGGAGCACGCAGGTGGACGGGCGGTGGGGTATCGGCGATGTGTTTCAGGAGCACGGCGACAGGCGTATCGGCGGTGAAGGGCAGATCGCCGGTCAGCATCTCGTATAGGATAACGCCGAGAGAGTAGAGATCCGCCTTGGGCGTGACGGGGCTGCCGCTTCCCTGCTCGGGTGCCATATAGTCGGGGGTGCCGATGGTCATCCCGGTTCCCGTGAACTGGACCCCTTCCATGATCTTGGCCACGCCAAAGTCGGTGAGCACCGGAATGAAGGGGGAGACGTCTCGGTCGAGCCCAGCCGAGTCGCCATCGGCCTGGTCGGCGTGCAGGCCGGTTTCTTCTACACGCAGCATGATGTTGGCCGGCTTGACGTCGCGGTGGATGATGTCGCGCTCGTGTGCATAGTCGAGCGCCGCGGCAACGCCACGCAGGATCGTGAGCACCTCGGCACGCGCCAGGCGCTCACCCCTGGCACGTGCCATCCGGATGCGAGACTTGAGCGTGTCGCCGGCGATATACTCCATCACCATATAGTGTACCGGCCCTTCGACACCAAAGTCGTACACCTGGACGACGTTGGTGTGGCGCAGGCGGGCAATGGCCGCGGCCTCGCGCTGAAAACGGGCGCGAAACTCTTCGTCGGTGGCAAAGTGGGGCGCCAGTACCTTGAGCGCGACGTAACGATCGAGGAGGGGCTGGTAGCCTTTGTACACCTTGGCCATGCCCCCCTGGCCAAGCGCGGCCAGCACCCGGTAGTTGCCCAGCCGCTTCCCCGTCAGGTCGGTGGACGTGGTCGGCTCGACCAGGGTGGACGAATCGGCCGCACTGTGCTCGTCGCGGCGCTCCTCGACAAAGACGGCAAAGGCGTTGCCAAAGGGCACGTAGCGGTGTCGCTCCTGGCGGATCAACGCCTTGGCGATAAGAGAGCGGCGCACGTCCTC
>DATHUZ010000696.1:0-3939 GCA_035461725.1 Anaerolineae bacterium | reverse complement strand
GAGATGGGCGAGGCAGGCCGCGCGCGGCTGCTGGATTGCTTTACCTACGAGCGCATGGCACGCAGTTTTGAGGCAATATACCGTGACGTGATCGCGCAGCGGGCGGCGCGCCAGGAGAGGTTACCATGACCGAGCTCCCATCGGTCGATGCCATCATACAGGACATCGAGTTCGAATTGCTCCTCGGGGTTACGCCAACCGGCGAGGTGGGTGAGGCCCTGTCCGCGATCCGCCGCGAGCAGAATCGACTCAGAAGCGTATATGCCGGCGCACGGCGCCGGGCAGACAGCCGCGATGTGGTTGCCGACCTTCTGCGGTTGAATGATCTGCTCCTTGACGTATTCCACGAGCTCCTCTCGCGCCTGGCGAGCGTCGAATCGGTCATAGAAAGAGCTGCAGGGCGCACGCCCGCTGCCGCGCACGAGGGAAGTGAGCGGGTGGCCCAAGAGGCAGTGGGTGGCGAGCGAACCGCGGCTCCCCACGCTCCCGACCTGTGGCCTGATGTGGACCTCGATGTCAAGCCGGTGGCGCTCCCGTTCGCCGGCAGGCTTCTCGATCGCTTCCGCCTGGCGCTCCACAAGGTGGTTCTGTACTATGTGCACCGGCTTGCCGAACAACAGGGAGCGGTGAACGTGTACCATGCGGACGAGGTGGAACAGCTCAAAACGCTGGTGGGCAATCAGCAGCGCCGGTTGGCAGAGCTGGAAGCCGAGATCTGCAATCTCCGGGCGCAGGCCGGCACAGGCAGAACCGATCGGGATGTGGGCAACGAGGATGGCTGATACGCCGCCGTGTTGCCCTCGCCGGGCCTGGCCGCTATGAACGTTCTCTTTTTGATCCACCGTTACCCTCCTGCACCTGGCGGCTCGGAGCGGTACGTGCGCGAGGTGGCACGCCGCCTGGTGGCCCGCGGCCACAGCGCAACGGTGCTGACCTCGACCCTGATCGACGTCGAGGGGTTCTGGGAGCGTGGGCGGCGAGCTGTCAAGGAAGGCAGTGAGGACGATGGCGGCGTGAGGGTGGTCCGCTTTCGCCCTCGCGTGCTGCCACTGCACGGCGTGATCAGCCGAGTGCTCGGCCTGGTGCCGTGGGTGCCTGTCGGCATCGGCCTGGGCCCTCCCGGCCTGATCCTGCCCGGTCTGTGGCGTGCGGTGCGTACGGTGTCCGGCTTGGACGTGGTGCATGCCGCCGCCTATCCGAGCCTGATGTACCTGGGCGCCGTCGCTGCTCGGCGCAGCGGTGCCCGGCTGGTGCTTATGCCGTGCAGTCACCCGGGCGCGCACGCCGTGGGAGAGCAGGTCACTGCGCGACTTCCCGGGCGGCTGGTCAAGCTCTACCGCCAGGCCAGTTCCATTGTGGCGATGACGCACCTGGAGGAGGAAATGTTGATACAGGCGGGGGTTCCAGGGGAACGCGTGGTCGTCACAGGCGCCGGAATCGATCCTTCTGTGTCCCAAGGCTCGGACGGCGCGCGTTTTCGCCGCACCCACGGTCTCGCCACCGGTGCGCCCGTGCTTTCCTTCGTGGGTCACAAGACCGGCGGCAAAGGCGCTCTCGACCTCCTCGACGCCAGCCGCACACTTCTGACGCACCGGCCTGACCTGGTGATCGCGATGGTGGGACCTTCCACTGCCGAGTTTGAGCGTGCACATCGTGCGCTGCCGGAGCATCTGCGCCGGCGCGTGCTTGATCTATCGCTGTCAGAGAAGGAGAAGCACGATCTGCTGGCAGCCAGCGCGGCGCTTGTGCTACCCAGTCGCGACGACAGCTTTGGAATCGTGCTTCTCGAAGCCTGGCTGCACAGCCGCCCGGTGGTCGGCGCGCGCGCCGGTGGCATCCCGGCAGTGATTGAAGACGGCGTCACCGGTTTGCTCGTGCCGTTCGGCGACGTGCCCGCAATCACTCGTGCCGTGGAGCGACTGTTGGATCATCCGGACGAGGCAGTGCGCCTGGGCAAGCTGGGACGAGAGCGGGTGCTGGCGCATCACACGTGGGACGATGTGTACCGGCGGCTCGAGCCGGTGTACCAGGGATCGAACCGCCAGCGGTGACATACCGGTGAGAACGGTGGACAATATGCCGCAATTTGGCAACACAGGGGGCTCGTGGTAAGATAGAGCTTACGTTCCGGCGAGGTGCGTTGGCGTGCGTAACAGGCGTGTGACGATGCCGGGACGCATTGCCATTCTATGAGCGCATTTGATGACACAGCGTCGTATTTTGATCGTTACGCATGACCTGGTAGGCGAAGAGATGGCGGGCCCGGCCATTCGCTGCTGGGAGTTTGCGCGCGTGCTCAGCCAGAAAGCTGCCGTGACGCTTACCACCCCTTTTCCGACCCGCGCTGTTCCGGAGACGTTCCGCCTGGTCGAGTACGATGCGCACAACCTGATCTCCCTGGCTGCCGCGAGTGATGTGATTATCCTGTCCGGGTATACACTCTGGAAGTTCCCGTTCCTGGCCAAGTCACCGGCTGCGCTTGTCGTCGATCTCTACGACCCCTTTCTCCTCGAGACGCTGCCCTTGTTGGCGGGCGAGCCAGGCGAAGAGCGGGACCGGAAACATGGCGACATCCTGGACGCGCTGACCGACCTGCTGGTGTGGGGAGATTTCTTCCTGTGTGCGAGCGAGCGGCAGCGCGACTATTGGCTCGGGTGGCTCAACGCGGTCGATCGCATCAATCCAACGACGTACGACGAGGATCCGACGCTGCGGCGGTTGATCGACGTGGTGGAGTTTGGCCTGCCTGACGAGCCGCCTGTACACACGCAGCGCGTGCTAAAAGGGGTACACCCGGGAATCGCGGAAACGGATCACGTCCTCGTGTGGGCGGGGGGGGTATACAACTGGTTTGATCCGCTTACCTTGATTCGTGCACTCGAGCGCGTGGCAACGCAGCGGACCGACGTCAAGCTCGTTTTCCTGGGCATTGGCCATCCAAACCCGGACGTCGACCACCTGGAAATGGCCGACAAGGCCGTGGCACTCAGCCGCGATCTGGGGCTGTACGAGCAGTCGGTCTTTTTCTATCATTGGACACCGTACCACGAGCGGGTGAACTATTTGTTGGAAGCGGACGTGGGGGTCAGCTTGCACTTTGCCCACCTGGAGACGCACTTTTCGTTCCGCACACGCTTGCTGGATCACATCTGGTCTGCACTACCGACGATTGTCACGCGTGGTGACGTGCTGAGCACGTTGGTGGAGGAGCAGCGGCTCGGGTGGGTGGTCGACTATGAGGACGTGGGCGGCGTGGCCGCGGCAATCCTGGAAAGCTGTACGCTAGACCGGGCACTGTTCCAGCCTCGCTTTGAACGTGTGGCCGCACGGTTGGGCTGGACACAGGTAATGGAGCCGTTGATCGAGTTCTGCCGCAACCCGCACCCGGCAGCCGATAGGGAGAGAGCGCGCAGCAGTGGGCGCTCTCTGCCGCTGCTGCGCCTGGTGAGTGAGCTTGGTGCCCTGCGCCGGGAGCTCGGCGCCAGGGATGACCGCGTCGCTTTTCTCGATAACGTACTGCGCGAGCGAGAGGCGACGATCGCCGATCTCGAGCGGCGGATATTGATCCGAGAGATCGAGACGCGTGACCTGAGAAACGAGATTGCCGCCCGCGATGTGGCTGTATCAGGGCTGCAGGCAGAGCGCGAGCGGCTGGAGCAGCACATACACCAGGTCGAGCAAGGTAGGGTCATGCGCCTGTTGAACGGCATTCAGCACATTGTGCAGAGACCTGGCGAAAAGGCGTGACGATGCGTGATCCGTTGGGTCTCCTCTACAGGCAGAATGAGGCTTACCAGCCGCGGCACGATGGCACGCTATGGCTCCTCGAGAATGATGCAGGCTGGGGACTGGCATGCGATGAATGGGTGTACCAGGTCTGGCTGGCCTTCGATGGGCGTCCGACAGTAGAGGTGATCGCCGGCGTGACGGAGCGGCTTG
>DATHUZ010000695.1:0-3922 GCA_035461725.1 Anaerolineae bacterium | reverse complement strand
ACCGACGGCGAGCTGACGGGGGTGTTTCACCCCACCGTCTGGACCCGGCACCCGGACGAGGCGTGGACCGCGCGCAAGGCCCTGCGCCGCTTCCTGGAGCACGAGCTGGAGCACACGCGCCAGGTGCGCCAGGTGCTCGACGCGCGGCGTGCGGCGCTCCTCGCCGAGCTCGACGCGGCACGCGACGCGCTTCTCTCGGCCGCCGCCCTCATCCCCGCGGGCGAGCGTAGCGCATGCCTGGTGTGCGGCGACTGGACCTTGCACGACGTGCTGGCCCACATCGTGGCCTGGGAGATATTCGGCGTCGACGGCCTGCGCGACATGGCCGCCGGCCGCCCGCCCGACGTTGAGGCGATCGACAGCCTCGACGTGTGGAATGCGACCGAGGTGGAGGCCCGGCGCGAGCAGCCGTGGCAGGCCCTCTGGCAGGACCTCGCCGACACCCGCCGCGACCTGCGCACGGTGCTGACCGCGATGGACCCCGCCGGCCTGTGGCGCACCTTCCCCTTCCCCTGGGGTGGCGAGGGCACCCCTTACGACTGGCTGTCGGTCTATATCAACCACGACCGCGAGCACGCGCAACAAGTAGCGAGCAGCAAGCAGCGAGCAACAAGCAGCAAGTAACGGCAGCCTGTCAGTTGCTGCTTCGGGTGCCCTCTGGGCGTTGCAACTTGTTGCTCTCCCTTTTTAGCGCCAGGGCGTAGAGGGGGATCGCCGGGGAGAGGAGCGCTCCCGACGTGACGAGGGCCAGGCGGAGAGAGGCGTTGCCGATGGCGCCCACGCCGGGCCCGCCGGCCATCTGGCCCAGGGCGTCGGCCTGCCCGCTGACGGAAAAGAGGGTGGCGCGCACCTGGGGGTCGTCGATGCGCTGGTTGTACCAGGCCGTTTGCAGCGGGCCGATCACGTCGCGCAGCAGGTTCACGACCAGCCACGCGGCGGCCGCGGCCCAGATCGACTGTGTCAGCCCAAAGAGCGCCAGGCCGGCGACGATGGCGGCGGTCATGACCATGAGCGCGCGGCCGAGCACCGACGAGCTCTGCATGTCAAGGTGCCGGCGCACGAGCCCGACGGCTACCAGGGCCGCCACGGCCTGTATCCCGCCCAGGGTACCGAGCCAGACGACGGGATCCACCGTGCCGCCAAAGGGAGCGGCAAAGCTTTCGAGCATGTGCGCCGTCCACAACCGGTCGAGGCCCTCGCTGTACAGCCCATAAAACAGGCCGATGAGCAGCAGCACCAGGAGGACGGGCTGCCGGCTCACCAGTCTCCGTGCGTCGGACAGGGTTTCGCGCATCATGCCCCACGTCGTGCGCTCGCCGCGCGGCGTGGGGGTGAACCCGTGCTCGGTCATGGTCAGCGCCAAAAAGCCGGCGAGCACCAGCATCAGTGCGCCGCCGGTCACGATGGGCAGCCGCACATCCAGGCTGCCGATGGCGATAGCGAGAGGAATGGCGGCCAACCCGGCCACCTGGGCGGCCTGCGTGCCCTGCAAAAACGCGTCGCCCACCCGCTCCGTGCCGATCTCGTCGGCGATCCACGCCTCTGTCGCGCCGCTGGTAAAGGTGTAACCCAGACCCCAGAGCACCTGGGCGAGCAGCACGGTGCCAAAGAAGGGAAAAGTGCCCTCGAGCAGAAACGCGGCCCCGGTGAGCAGGTAACCCACGATAATCGATAGCCGCCGGCTGACCAGGTCGGCCACGACCCCGGTCGGCACCTCGAATAAAAAGATGCTGACTTCGAGCGTGGTGCCCACCAGCACGAGCTGCAGCGGGCTCAGCTCGACGACCGTGACGTGATAGATAATGTCAACGGTGAAAATGAGGGAAAAAAAGAGAGAGGAGCCGCCCACCAGGACGAGGAAGACGGTCAGGGGACTGAGACGGCCGCGCAGCATGGGTCTCTCGGCGTCACCGCGCTATCTGTGGGGGCGAGATCCCGCTATCCTTCGTCATAGACGCCGGGCTGCGCCGGGTAGGGCGGCTGGTAGGCCATGTACTGCTGCTGCATCATGTACGCGCTGCGCCGAGTATTCTCTTCGATGGCGAGGGCGAGATAGATCGCGTCGCCCACGGCATAGAGGGCTAAAAAGTTGAAAATCGAGATGATCAGAGCGACGATGAACGCGGCGATCGCCGCCAGCGGGCCGCCCAGGTTAAAGCCGAACCATTCCTGGCCTCCCATCGTCAAACCGGCGATGAGCGCTCCCACTGCTGCCAGCAGCCCCAGGATGAGCGAGATCCAGCCCAGAATCTTGAACACGGTGCCGATGACGCGCAGCGCGGTAAAACGTCGGTCCATCAGAAGTTCCTCCCCTCAGTCGCGATGCTGGACACGAATTCGCACGGATTACACGGATTGGCAACAAATGGCTTTATAAAAATCCGTGTTATCCGTGCCAATCCGTGTCCCCACAAAAATCGGCCAGACTCCCCCGCATTATAGCGGCAAAGCGCCCAGGAGGCAAATCTGGCCTACGTGTCCTGTGTCACGTACCGCTCGCGATCGCGCGTCCACACCTTGGCAATGACCGCTTCGAGGCGCTCACCCAGGTCGATCCCTTCCGAGTTGGCCAGGCAGATCACGGCAAACACGATATCCGCCAGCTCCTCGCCCAGCTCCTGTTTCGCCTCGTCCGCCTTTTTCGGCTTGGGGCCGTAGAGGTGGTTCACCAGCCGTGCCAGCTCGCCCACCTCTTCGGCGATACGGGCCACGTTCTGGTGCGGTGTCCAATAGCCGGCGCCTGGGCCCGTCACCCACGCGTCGATCTCGGCCTGGAATGTCTGCATCGTTTTCTCTGCCACGTCTGCCCTCCTGCGATCTGCGTCGAGCGTATTATAACACAGTTGGTCGAGGCTCGAAATTCGTGCTTGAATTTCGATAACAAGTATTGCCCACGCTGCTCCCCGCGGTCGGCCCGAACGGCACCGACGTGCGCACCGCCGTGCTGACCGTCATCCCGCCGCCCGGCCTGCTCGGGACCAACTGCCACATCGACCTGCTGGCCTACATCAACGGCCAACTGATCGGCGGGGTGCGCAAAATCGACCGGCCGCCTACGGCGCCGCCCATCGACGAGCCACCCTGGGCCGAGCGCGAGATCACGGTGAGCCCCGATCCACCGCTCGTGGGGCAACCGGCACAGGTGTGCGTCGAGCTGGTCAACCCGACACCGGTAGACCAGGTGGTCGATGTGACCTTCGCCTGGGCCGACTTGGGCGCAGGCGTCGACTTTACCGACTGGCAGACCGTGAACGGGCACCGTCATCCCGGCGATGGGCAAGCTGATCATCTGCGTGCCATGGACGCCTGCGCCCAGCGGGCACACTGCACCGCTGCCTGCGGGTGCAGATCCACCAGGAAGGTTATCACGACGTCTTTTCGCAGCGCAACGTCGACCTGGTGCCCTTCCCGCTCGGTCTCATCCAGGTGCCGGGTGGGCAGTTCGACCTGCCGCCATTCGTGCTCAGGAACCCGGGCCCCGATCCCGCGCCTTTCTTCTTCCACCTGGTGCCGGTCGGCCTGGCCGGGATGAATATCCAGGTGATCCCGATTCCTCTCCCCCTCGAGGACCGCGCTGAGAGTGTGGCGCTGCAGCCCGGGGAGGAGTTACTGCTCGGGCCTGGGGAGTCACGAGAGTTCTTTGTGCGCATCACCCCCTCGGGCGAGCCCCAGTTGGTGGGAGATATGCACTCCCTCGACGTGCTGCCCTACGGCAATGGACAGGCGCTGCTCGTAGATGGCCTCCAGAGCGGCGTCCGCTACCTGCTCGAGCCACTCAGGATCTACCTGCCGCTCGTGGTGCGCGCGAGCTCCGCCCCATAGTTGGTCGAGCCCCCGGCGCAAGCCGGGGGCTCTTTGCCGGCGTCCTTCGCCTGCGGAGGCCCGAGCTGCTCGGGAAGGCGGCCTGCGCCTGCGGAGGCCC
>DATHUZ010000694.1:0-4574 GCA_035461725.1 Anaerolineae bacterium | reverse complement strand
CGTCCGGTTCATTATACATCAAGAAGCATGGCACGGCAAGAGGCAGACGGGCTGCATTGAGGGCGAACGCATATGAACTCGCGGACAAGATGGTGGCCCGACCCAGGTCGGGGAGGCTTGGACGCGTGAAGCCACCCCGAGCAAGCTCGGGCCTCCTCCGGGCTGGGCATGCGCAGGCCGACCGAAATGCGTTTGCCCTGGGACTGCGTCAGGCATGCATCACCCCATCTGCACGTAGACCTCGCGGCCGTCCGTGCCGATCTCTTCCATGCCCAGCCTCTCGGCGAAGCGGATGGCCAGCTTTTGCCGGTCGCCGATGCGCCAGAGTGGGCGCCGGCCGGTGGCGAAAAGGTGGGCGAACAACGCCTCGACACAGTCTGTCGCGTACCCCCGGTTGCGGTGGCGCCGCCGGGTATAAACACCCACGTCGCCATGGCCCGGCGTCAGCACCAGCGTCGCCGCCACGCTCACCAGGCGCTCGCGCCGGAAGACCCCGAACGCGGCCGCTTCTGCCAGCAGGGCCTCCGGGCTGCCAAACGCCTGGTACAGAAACCCCGCCTCACGTGGCAGCCGCTTCAATTCCTCCTCATCGGCGGGCAGCAGCCGGCGTGTCAGCCCGGGGCGCCGCACGCAAAAGTCGGGCGGCAGCTCGCGGTAGGTGAAGCAGAGCCCCTCCACTTCCAGCTCGACCGGCCGGCGCGCCCGGATACCCGCCGCCACCGCGGCGGGTACGATCAAGCCGCACCGCGTGTCGAGCCCCGCCAGGAACCCGGTCACCGCCTCGGCCTCGTCGCTGCTTGCCGTGTCGGTGCCGAACGTGTAGACGTCGGGGCAGGGCGTGTGGGGCACGATGGCGCCATAGCGCGGGGCCATGGCATCGCCGGCATAGACGTCGCACCGGCGGCGGCGCAGAAAAAAGTAGGGCGTCGCCGTGAACGGCGTGTCGCCTATCGCGCTGGCCACCATCTCGAACTGCTCTTGAGCAAGACGAATCACGCGGCCAGTATACCACATCTCGGCCGCGGGTTCCAGTTGCGCAGGGGGGCGTCCAGCAGGTATGGACGAGACCTTCAGGGTTTTGAGGAAACCCTGAAGGTCTGTTGCCCTGGGACCAATGGGGGATTGACAGAGGTGCCCCGGTGGGGTATAATGCGCTCCGTTTGCAGACGTCAAAGAAAGGGCGGGTGCTTGGCTAAAATCAACTACATCGGACACGCGACGGTCCTCATGGACATCGGCCAGCTCCGCGTCCTTACCGATCCTATCCTGCGCGACCGCGTCTTTTTTCTGCAGCGCCACGGGGCCAACCCCGCACCCGCCCTCCTGGAAGAGCGGCTGCCCGACGTGGTGCTGATCTCGCACCTGCACTACGACCACGCCGACCTTCCTTCCCTGCGTGCCCTGCCGGCCGATGTGCCCGTGCTCGTGCCGCACGGCGCCGGCAGCTACCTGGCGCGGCGGACGGGTGTGTCGGCTCACGAGATGCGCGCAGGCGACACCGTCCGCATCCGCGACGTGGACATCACTGCCCTGCCGGCCAATCACGGCAGTGCCTGGTCGCTGCCCCTGCCGGCAAGCCCATGCCTCGGCTATGTCGTCCAGAACCGGCTGTCTGTCTATTTCGCGGGGGATACCGATCTGTTTGACGAAATGGAGGACGTGGGCCAGGACTATGACCTCGACCTGGCCCTGCTGCCTGTGTGGGGCTACAGCTACCGCGTAGGAGAGGGACACCTGACGCCAAGCACCGCGGCCACGGCGCTCCGGCGCCTGCGCCCGCGGGTCGCCGTGCCGATCCACTGGGGGGCGCTGCGCCTGCCCGGCCCTCATGCGCTGTGGCACATGGCCGATCACATGCACTCGCCGCCCCACGCCTTTGCCGCCCACGCGGCGCGCGTGGCGCCCAAAACCCAGGTGCACGTCCTGAAGCCTGGTGAATGGCTAACTTTGAACTAGAGGTTGGTGCACGGCCAGAGGGGCGACGATGACGCTGAAACGCCGCCTGGCCCAGGTTCTGATCCTCTTCTCGGTGATCATGCTCGTCGGGACCTCGGGGTACGTGCTGATCGAGGACTGGCCCCTCGTCGATGCTTTCTACATGGCCATCATCACCGTCACTACCGTCGGCTTTGGTGAGATCCATCCCCTCACCCCTGCCGGCCGCCTTTTTACATCGGCGCTCATCATCCTCGGCGTGGCGGGTATTACCTACACGTTTAGCGTACTGACCAAATTTCTGATCGAGGGCCAGGTGAGCGACACGCTGGAGGAGTTTCGCATGGACCGCAAAATCGAGCAACTCGAAGGACACCACATCGTTTGTGGTTTCGGCCGCGTTGGCAGCCGGGTATGCGCCGATCTGCAGCGCGAGGGACTGGACGTCGTCGTGATCGACAACGATCTCGGGGCGGTTGAGCGCGCCAGGGAGCGCGGCTTGCTCGCGCTGCAAGGGAACGCGGGTGAGGATCGTGTGCTGGAGGAGGCGGGCATTCACCGCGCCCGAAGTGTGGTAAGCGTCGTCACGAGTGACGCCGACAATCTATTCGTCGTGGTCACCGCGCGAGTGCTCAACCCGGACCTGTACATCGTCTGCCGCGCGGAGGGCGACGACAATTTTGACAAGCTGCTCGGTGCGGGCGCCGACCGTGTCGTGTCGCCCTACAGCATCGGCGGGCACCTCATCGCCCAGACCGTCGTGCGGCCCGACGTGGTCGACTTTTTAGACGTCGTCATGTACGACGACTCGCTCAAGCTCCAGCTCGAAGATCTCGAGATCGACGCCGGTTCCTCGCTCGTCGGACAGACGCTGGACGAGGCACGCATCCGCGAGACGATAGGGGCCAACGTCCTCGGCATCAAGCGCGCCGATGAGATCATTGTCTCACCCGAGACCTCTGCCCGTCTGGAGGTAGGCGACATTCTGGTGACGCTCGGCACCCGCGAGCAGTTGGCCCGGCTGTCGGCGCGGGTAGCGAACAGGGAGTGAGCGCGGGCTGGCGTCAGGTGGCACAGGTGAACATTTCGGCGCTGATCCGTCCCTCACACACCCTGGTTACGGCGCCCGTCATGGTGACCGCCCAATTCCTGGCGATCTCGATCTCGATGGCACCGCCCGGCATATAGACTGTGACATTGGCGTCACACAGCCCCAGGCGGTGGGCCACTGCGGCCGCGGCGCAGCTACTGCTGCCCGAGGCCAGCGTGTAGCCTGCCCCGCGCTCCCAGATCTCGATCTGGATGCGCGATCGATCGAGCCACTCCATGAACTGCACGTTGGTGCGGTTTGGAAAGCGGGGATCGTTCTCGATGAGCGGACCCAGGGTGCGTGCCTCGTGTGCGTCCACCTCGTCGCGTTGCACGATGCAGTGGGGGTTACCGATCGTCGCGCAACTATAGCGCACGATCTGACCTGCCACCTCCATCGTCTCGTCGAGCACCTCGCGCGGCGGCCCCGCCACGGGGATGGTGCTGCTGTGAAAGCTGACGTGCCCCATCTCCACCGTCACGCGTGTCCCACCGCGGTGTACCTGCGCCGTCACCACCCCGCCGGGTGTGGAGATGGTGAACGGCTCCTCGTCCACGCGGCCCGTGTCCCACAGGTAGCGGGCAAAGATGCGCAGCCCGTTGCCGCTCTTTTCGAACGCGCTCCCGTCTGGGTTATAGAGGGCCAGTGCGAAATCGGCGTCGGGGGTGTCGAACGGGCCGACCAGAAGGCCGTCGGAGCCGACGCCATAGTGACGGTCGCAGATGCGGCGGATGCTGTCGGGGGTCAGCTCGGTGCCGCCGTCGACAGGCTCCACCACCAGGTAGTCGTTGCCCAGGGCGTGATATTTTGAGAAGGCTTTGATTGTCATAATCTCCTCACGCTGTTATCGCCAGGTCCAGCGCTACACGCACCCGTGCATACTCTGCCTCTGCACGGCCGATCGCGGCTGCGGCGCCGTCCAGCGCGCCTGCCCTGCCCATCTCTTCCAGTTCCCTGCACAGGGTCGCCAGGTTCGTGGCCCCCAGGCTGGCACTGGTCGATTTCAGGCTGTGTGCGGCGCGTCGAAACTCGCCGGCATTGCCCGCCGCCAGGGCCGTGTGCAGCGCCGCCAACAGCGTGGGCGAGTCTTCAAAGTAGCCCTCGATCAGCTCGCGCAGGAACTCGAGATCCCCTATCGACGCCAGCACGGCGTTGAACACTGCGCGATCGATCACATCCAATTCTCCCATCTCCCCCTCCTCCCCAACCCCCAATTCCCTCTTCTCTACCTCTCCCTCCCCACCGCACCGCTCCGCTCCAGCGCCGCCACCAGCTCATCCACCCGGATCGGCTTGGCCAGGTAGTCGTCCATACCCGCAGCCAGGCACACCTCCCGGTCCTCGGCCAGCGCGTTGGCGGTCATGGCAATGATCCGCGGCCGCTCCCCTACACCCCAGCGCCGGACTATCTCGTGCGTTGCCTCCAGCCCGTCCATCTCGGGCATTTGCACGTCCATGAACACCACGTCGTACGGCTGTCGCTCGAGCGCGCGAACCACTTCCAATCCGTTGCCTGCCACGTCGGCCCGGTATCCCAGCCGCTCCAGGAG
>DATHUZ010000693.1:0-2737 GCA_035461725.1 Anaerolineae bacterium | reverse complement strand
TCATTGGGAATGTACTTGGAATGGCCGGCGGGGGGCGTAGGGAATTGGGCGGACTGATTGCCCAACTGCCTGATTTCCTGATTCCCTACTCTACAGCCTTCTCCTCGGGGGGGAGATCCTCTTCGTCGATGCGCGTCAGGGCTTCGAGGGCGGCGCCCTGGGCGGCCTGCTGTTTGCTCAGCCCGAGGCCGATGCCGTAGGGGCGACCGCCGATCGTCACCTGGACGGTAAACTCTTTGGCGTGGTCGGGGCCGGTGGTGGCGATGGTGCTGTAGCGCGGCGTGTGGTGCAGGCGCGCCTGGGCCCCCTCTTGCAGGCGGCTCTTGGGGTCCTTGTCCAGCTCCTCGGCCACGGTGCGTGCCACTTCGGGAGCGATGAGCGGCTCGAGCAGCAACTGGATCTGCCCGGTACCCTGGTCGAGATAGATGGCGCCGACGAGCGCCTCGAACGCCGCGCACAGCGTGGCGGGACGTTCCCTGCCGCCCGACTCGGCCTCGCCGTGGCCCATCAGCAGGTGTTCGCCCAGCTCGATGGCCTGCGCAAAGCGCGCCAGCGTCTCGCGCCGGACGAGGGAGGAGCGCAGACTGGTGAGCGACCCCTCGTGCAGCTCGGGGAAGCGGTGGTAGAGGTACTCGCCCGTGATAAAGTCGAGCACGGCGTCGCCCAGAAACTCGAGGCGCTCGTTGTCCTCCAGGGGAAAGTCGGGGTGCTCGTTCAGATAGGAGCGGTGGATGAGCGCGCGGTGCAGCAGGCTCTTGTCGCGAAAGGTGATGCCCAGTTTTTTCTCCAGGTCGGCAATCTGGGTCATGGGTGTGCTTCCTTTCTCGTGTTCAGGTGGGCATGGTGCACGCACCGGTCCACGATGACGCGTGTGGTGTCTTGTTTACCCATGTGTTTCTCGAAAGCGGCGCAGCACGAGCGTCGCGGTGTGGCGCCAAAGCCGAACGAGTTGGACAGGGCGACGTCCAGGTCGGCCGGACGGGCGCTGCCGGGCACGCGGTATCGGGCCGATGCCCGAGCGGCCGGCGGCGACG
This sequence comes from Anaerolineae bacterium, assembly GCA_035461725.1. Classification (GTDB taxonomy): domain Bacteria; phylum Chloroflexota; class Anaerolineae; order JAAYZQ01; family JAAYZQ01; genus JAFGIA01. Next base: position 1,703 of record DATHUZ010000693.1, on the reverse strand, counting down.
CTGCGCCACGTGGTGGCAGCGTCGAGGCCGGCGGGTGAGACCACGCCAAGACCTGTGACGAGCACGCGCACCTGAAACTCCATGATCTACCAGTCCGAGCAGGTTTTTAGCCCGTGTGCGGTGAGGACCAGCACGCACGGGTCGTCGCTGCCGGTACGCGGCAGGCCCGCGCGCCCGGCGTGTGCCAGGACAGCGGGGGCGGCGGCGGCGGTATCTTCGACGTAAAAGCCGGCACGGGCGAGGCTGTCTCGCGCGGCCACGATCTCGTCCTCTTCCACGGCAAGCACGGTGCCGCCGGTGGCGCGGATCGCGGCGAGCACCTGCGCGCCGCGGGGCGGATTGCCGATCGAGATCCCGCTGGCGATGGTCGGCTCGCACTGCACCGGCTCGGGCACGTCGAGGCCGTTTTGGAGAGCGTGATAGATGGGCGGGCAGGCGGCGGCCTGGACGGCGACCAGGCGCGGCAGCCGCTCGACGAGGCCGGCCTGGTGGAGCCGGCAAAAGCCACGATAGATGCCCAGGAGCAGGGTGCCGCTACCAACGGGCAGGATGAGGTGACCGGGTGCACGCCTGCCGAGCTGCTCCCACAGCTCGAAGGCGAGGGTCTCGATGCCGGCGATGAAAAAGGGGTTGAACACGTGGCTGGCATAGTAGCTGCCGTGGGCGGCGGCGGCCCACGCCGCGAGGGCGGCATACTCGCGCCTGCCCTTGATCTGGATCACCTCGGCGCCGTAGGCGGCCATCTGGGCGATCTTGGGGCCGGCACTGGTAACGGGCACGCAGATCTCGACGGCGATGCCGGCGCGCGCGCCATACGCAGCGATGCTGGCCCCCGCATTGCCCGACGAGTCTTCGACGACGCGTGTAACACCCAGGCCGCGCAGCGCGGTCAGGAGCACCGCGGCACCGCGGTCCTTGAAGGAGCCGGTAGGCAAGGTCGATTCGATCTTGAACGCGCATGGCGTCCCGGCCCAGCCGGTGTATTCGAGAGGTGTTTGTGCCTCGCCCAGGGAAACGGGCGGCCAGGCCGGGTCGAGGGGGAGCAGGTGCCGGTAGCGCCACATGCCGGTGAGCTCTGGATCGATCCGGTCGGGGTCAAAGGCGGGGCGGTGCGCCAGCTCGAACAGGCCGCCGCACGAGCAACTCCAATCCCGGGTGTCGAGTGGGTACTCTTGCCCGCAGGTTTCGCACATAAAGAAACTGTTCGTGGTCATCGGTGAGATTATAGCACAGTCAGGCAGTCAGCCCCAAATCCGGGTGGAAGAGTGGAAGGTTGGAAGGTTGGCCAACGTGCCGGCTTTCGGATGGTTGGAGAGAGCATGAGCTGATCAGGACGGCACGACCAGGCTCGAGAGCCAGGCCCACAGGCGCTGGCGCAGGGTGGGGCGGACGCCGTCGTACAACTCCAAATCGTACTCGTTTTCTGCTACCATGCCGCCGTCCTGGTGCAGGCGGGCAGAGAGAGACCAACCGCCACCCGCGGGCAGCCCCCATTCGGCCTGCGCGATGACCTGTGCCGATGTGGCGGCCAGGTCGGTGGTGTGTTCGAGCCGCTCTACGACCTTGCCACCCCCGTCGAGGAGCGTGACCTCCACGCGGCTGCCGGGCAGCGGTTCGGGAAGGTCGTTGATCGCCCAGGCGTTGAAGACGAGCACGTCGCCGGTGCGGTAGACACGCAGAGGATAGTCGAGGCTGACCAAGAC
>DATHUZ010000692.1:0-9889 GCA_035461725.1 Anaerolineae bacterium | reverse complement strand
AGGACCCAGCCCGCGTCCGCGACGAGGGCGAATCCCAGGTAGATCAGCGTCCACCCCACGTACATTGGATTGCGGCTCAGCGCGTAGGGGCCGTGCGTCACCAGCGTGTCAGGCGTCGACAGCTCTGTATCACCCGCCGTGGTCGCCGCCCACAGTGCGAGGCCCGCTCCCAAGAGGATCAGGGGCGGGCCGACCCAACGCCGCAGCCATCGCGGCAGGCGGAAGCGCGGCGGGCGGGCGTGCTGAAGCAGCGTGCCCGCCACGATGCCAAACACGTGCCCTTCAGGCACCGGCACGTTCCGCCACTTCAGCCTCATCTGGCGTGCTCTTTCAGCGCCTGGTGGGATGGCTCGACGCGCTCGTCTGGCACATCGATCGCGATGCCCTCACCGTCTACGATCTCGTTGCCCACGCCGCGTCTGCGCCGGCTCGCGGCCACGTTCCCCTTGACCACGCGCCACACGATCCGTGGGTGCAGGATGCTCGGCGCGGGCGCGAGCATGTTGATCACCTTCAGAAAGGCGATCGACACGCCGGCATCGTGGTGCGCGGCGACGTGCAGCTTGTCCAGGTACCGGTTGAAAAAGCGGACCAGCGGCGTGCGCCGTCCCTCGACCTCGGGGTAGGCCAGGTCGTTACCCGTGGCGGCATTCCACGACGCCTCGACGATCGGGGTCGCGCGCGCGAAAAAGCGCTGTGCAAGCCGGTGCCGGCCTCCGGCCAGGCACTCGTCGAGCGCCGCAGCTTCCAGTGCCGCCACCGTCATCCCCTGCCCATAGATCGGGTTAAAGCTGCACAGCGCATCGCCCAGCACCAGGTACCCTTCAGGGAAGCGGTCGAGCGCTTCGTAGCGGTGGCGTACGCTTGCCCGGTACTTGTAGGTGGCCGGCTCGCCGAGCAGATCCGCATCCTTGACCACGTCATAGATCTCGGACACCGGCAGTGCCCTCGCCGCGTCCACGAATGCCTGATAATCGGCCGGCACGTGATCGCCCAGGTAGCCGCCGATCGTCACCACCCAGCGGTTGCCATCCTGCCCCAGCATCACGCCCATCCGCCTGTCGGGCGGGACGGGGGCAACGACAACCCCGCTCAGGCCCCGCAAGTGCTGCGGCTCGCGCCGGAAATAGTAGGTCGTATACCCGACCCTCACCTCGACCTGGTCCACCACGGGCGGCTCGTACCCCAGTTCTTCCAGCCACGCCGGGCTGCGCGAGCCGCGCCCGCTGGCGTCCACCACCAGGTCGGCGTACATCGTCTCCTCGCCGCCGCCCTCGCCGGCAGCCACGCGCACGCCGGCCACGCGTCCCACATGATCCTCCCCCGGCACCGGCCCCAGCACCTTGCACCCTTCGACGGCACGCACGTTCGGCAGCACCATCACGCTCTCGCGCACCACCGCCTCCAGCGTGGGCCGCGAGAGCGTAATGCCCCGGATGCCGCTCGCGCCCGGTTGGTGGTACCCGCCTCGGAACCAGCGCAGCTCCAGGCTGGCATCCCGCACCTCGACCGCACCCAGCCCAAGCAACTCCTCCGTCAGGCCAGGGAAGAACGATTCCATGATCTGCCGCCCGCGCTCCAGCAGCACGTGCGTGTGCCTGCCCTGCGGCACACCCCGCCGGTTCTCTCCCCGCGCCGGAAACACGTCGCGCTCCAGCAGCGTCACCTGCTCGAAATGGTTCGCCAATGCGCGCGCTGCCAGCAGCCCTGCCATACTCGCGCCGATAACGATCGCGCTTGCCCCTCGTTTCTCTGCCTGATTTGACATCCTTCATTCCCTCCATAGACCGGTGATCGGTTCCATCAAGTCCAGGATAGGCCAAAACAGGCCCGCCGTCATGCCCCAAACGGGGTATTCAGGTGGGGTATTTTTCGACCTGCCACCGGCACTACCTGGTCAAGCAGATTCAGCTCCCTCGCCCTGGACGCCGCCTCTGTCCGGCTGTGCACGCACAGCTTGCCATAGATGTTGCCGGCGTGCTTTTTCACCGTCCCCGGGGAAATGACTAACGAGTCGGCAATCTCGCGGTTCGTCAGCCCGGCGGCAAGCAGGTTCAGGATCTCCTGCTCGCGCGCGGTGAGTGGCTCCGGCAGGCCATGTCCTGGATGCGCAGCCACTGCCACGCTGCCCTCGAACGCCGCCAGCAGCCCTTCGACGTACTCGCGCATCACCTCGCGCGAGTGCGCTTCTTGCAACAGGCGGGCCATTGGCAGGCCGAGATCAACGAACAGCCGCACGTAGCCCTCCGGTTCCGCCAGCCTCAGCGCGGGCTCCAGGGCGGTCGCGGCGGCGGCCTCCTCCCCACGCCTCCAGTGCGCCAGCGCCTGCAGCGCCAGCCCCTCGATCTGGACGCCCGTCCGGCCTTCACCTTCCGCCGCCTGCACCAGCCGTCGCAGCAGCGCCATCGCGCGCTCGACGGAACGCCCATTGCCGGCGGCGATCAACGCCCTGGCGACGGCCAGCCGGGTCACGACACGCTCCGGCTCCGCGCCCGCACCCACGCGCAGCACCTCGTCAGCCCACCGGCCGGCCTGGCGGAGCCTGCCCTGTGCGAGCCACAGCTCGAGGCGCGTGCGCTCAAAGCGACCGGCCCAGTGGGCGAACTGAGCCCTGTCCACGAGGGGGTGCGCCCGCTCCACGTACTCGGCTGCGGCGTCTACGTTGCCGTCCGCCAGCTCGAGACGCGCGGTGCCCAGGTAGCCGGCGATCAGCGCACGCACGTCACCACCCGGCTCCGCGCGTCGCAAGCCGCGCGACAGATGGTCTCGCGCTTCCGCCCGGCCATCCCACTCGTACAGGATCTCGGCCACCCTGGCATGCACCCAGCCGGCGACCGGCAGCGGTAAACGCCCCACGCTCTCCCGCTCCTCGATCGCCTCCAGCGCCCACCGCCAATAGCGGTGGGCCTCTCTTAAACCGCCTTGTCTCAGCGCCAGGTCCGCCAGCGCGCCATAGACGTGCACGGCTTCGACGCGAAACACCGGCGTGTGGCCAAAGTCGAGCAGCTTCAGGTAGCACGCCCGCGCTTCTTCCCAGCGGGCGTGCCGGCGGTAGGTATCGCCCAGCGCGCCATACACCCCCGGGCGAAAGGCCACGTCCTCTTCTGGCAGCGCCTGCAGTGCACGGTCGGCCAGCGCCTCGGCGCGCGCCAGGTCGTTCTGAAAGCATGCGATGTAGCAGCGCAGCGCCGTCACCCTCGCCCGCTGCCGGCCCACCTCGCCGCCCTCCCCCGGGATCAGGGCCTGTTCCACCGCGTCGAGGGTGCGCGTTGATGTCTCAAACTGGCCGGTGGACAGCAAGACACCCGCGTGCACCAGGCCGACCGTCGGGTAGCGGGCCTGCCACTCCTCGGGCAGCGCGTCGAGCCAGCGCTGCACGACGCGGATCTCGCCTGCCAGCAGCTTGGCCGAAAAGTAGCGCTCGAGGATATCCATCACCAGTTTGGGGTCGTCCGCGGCGACGGCGTGTCCAAATGCCTCCTCCGGCAGGTCGTGCGCCAGGTACCAGTCGGCGGCGCGCCGGTGCAGCTCGGCGGCGCGCTCCGCGTCGCGACGGTACATCTCTGCGCGCAGCAGATCGGCGAACAGGCGGTGGTAGCGGAACCAGGTGCGCGTGTCGTCCAGCGGCACCAGGAACAGGTTTTCGCGCTCCAGCCGCTCGAGCATCTCCTGCCCATCGCTCCTGCCGGTGACCGCGTCACACAACGCGCCCGACAGGTGCTGCAGGATGCCGGTTTCGAGCAGGAATTGTCGCACGCCGTCCTCCAGACGCGCGAGCACATCCTGCCGCAAAAAGTCGGCGATGAAGCGCTGACGGCCGGTCACGGCCCGCCCATCTATCCCCACCAGCCCCTGCTGCCGGGCCAGCGCCGCCAACTGCAAGCCGGCGATCCAGCCCTCGACCTGCGCGTGCAGCGCTGCCACCTGGTCATCGGCCAGGTCGAGGCCCATCGCCTCGTTCAAAAAGACCTTCGTCTCTTCGACACCAAAGGCCAGATCCGCCGCGCGAAACTCCGCCAGCTCTCCACGCGCCCGGTAGCGGGCCAGGGGCAGCGCCGGCTCCTCCCGGCTGAGCACGACAAAGTGGAGCAGGGGCGGCAGGTGGTCGAGCAGGAAAGCGAGCGCGTCGTTGATGGCTGGATCGGCAGTCAGGTGGTAGTCGTCGAGAACCAAGACCGCGTCGCCAGGCACGTCAGCAGGCGCATCACCGGTGACACCGTGGGCGACATTGATGAATGCCGCCAGCACCGACTCGACGTCGGGAGATGGCGCCGACAGCAGTAGCCCCAGGCGGCTGTCGCCGACGCCAGGCTGCACCTCTTGCCACGCGGCGAACAGGTAGCGTAGAAAACGCCCAAGATCGTCGTCCGCCTCGCCGAGCGATACCCAGCCGACGGGCCAGCGACCGGCGTGCGCCCACTGCGAAACCAGCGTCGTCTTGCCATATCCCGCAGGCGCGGAGATCAGAATGAGCCGCGCCTGGGAGACTGCACGATCGAGGGCGCGCACCAGGCGCGCGCGATCCACCGCCGTCCTGGGCGGCGGTGGGATGCGCAGCTTGCTTGTCAGGAGAACCTCGTCCATCACACCACGCCCTTGCCAGATCCGATAGCCAGAATCTAATCATTATTATAGCACAATCTTGTAAACAAGAAAAGCTGTGACGCAATTCTCTGCCCGGTCGCGATAGCCCGCCCACTCGGCCACATCCCCTCGCCACAGCAGGGAGACTCGCTCTCCGGTGCGTACATGCCGGGCAGTGCTTCGAACTCGCCCGATGTGTCACCGGTGATCTCGAGCGGGTCGGAAATCACGTCCACTCGAATACACGCCGGGTTGTCCGTAGACGTGGGAGACGGTGCTTCTCTTGAGAAGCAGACGGTCTTGTGCTATAATCAGCGCCGCGGCGCCTGGCACACCAGACACATGGTCATCCTGACCACTGATGAGCTGCTGCTGATGCCCACGGGCACAGCCCTGGTGGCGAGCCTGGCTCCGGCCGAGATGCGCGGCCGCTACATGGGCCTGTACAACTTGACCTGGAGTGTCGCCTACGGTCTCGGCCCGGCACTGGGCGGGGTGCTGAATGATCAGATCGCCCCCGCCGCCACCTGGTATGGTGGCATGGCGGCTGCACTCGTCGCGATGGTCGGCTTTGTGCCGATGGCTTCCCGGCTGCCGAATGGACTCGAACCGCAAATCACGCGACCCGGCCACGGCCAGGGATGAGAGAGAGGGAAAAAATGGCTGCCAAGACCCAATTTTCCGGCAACGACTTCACAGACATCCTATCTCGATACGACCTGGGCAGATACACGGCCTCGCTAGCAATCGAGGCCGGCACCATCCAGACCAACTATGCCATCCACACCACGCGGGGCAAGTTCGTGTTCCGTCTCTACGAAAACCGCTCCCGAGAATCCGTCCTCTTTGAGCGCGATCTGCTCCTGTTCCTCACCCATCGCGGCTATCCGTGTCCAGCACCGCTGCCCGACAGGCAGGGTGAACACGTGGGCACGGTTGATGCCAAGCCGTACATGGTCTTCGAGTTCGTGGACGGCCGGCACGTTGAGCATCCAGGTCCCTACCACCGTCAGCAGCTCATCCGCAGGGCGGCGGAGTTGCAGACACTGACGACGGATTTCCACTCACCATACACTCCCTACCGCTGGAACTACGAGCCCGGTCTCTGCCGGCGGCTGGCCCACGCCGAGGCCGCACGGCTCGACACACCGGCTGCCTGGGCAAAATTCGCCTGGCTGGCACACGAGCTCAAGCATCTCGACCTCCCGCCGTCGCTGCCCAGGGGCGTTTGCCATTCTGATTTCCACTTCTCGAACGTCCTGTTCCGCGAGGACGAGTTCGTCGCCCTGATCGACTTTGACGACGCCAACGTCACTTACCTGCAGTTCGACCTGGTTGGCCTGATCGAGTCACGGGCGTGGCCTTATCCCGCCACCACCCTCGATGTAGCCAGGGCGCGTAACGTCGTGCAAGAATACACAAGACACCGCCCACTATCACGGCTGGAGCAGCGCCACCTGTACGACGTCTACAAGCTGAGCATCCTGTTCGACTGCCTGTGGTTCTTTAAAAGAGGGACTGCCCGCAATTGTTACGAAAGGCGAAAAATCGAGGCCCTGAAGGCGTTAGGTAGGCACCGGCTGGTCGAAGCACTCTTTCCAGGATAGAGCCGGCAGGCGGAAATGGGAGACAGGACCACAGAGATTCACCGAGAGGACAAAGACACACAGAGATCTCTCCGTGTGTCTCCGTCTCTCGCTGTGTATCTCTGTGTAACCAGCTCCTACTGCGCCGGATAGAAATAGATATCCGTCGGCTTGAACTTGCTCAACCGGCGGAACCGCCCCTTCACCTTCATCCCGATCCAGTCGGTGCTCGCTTCCTCGGGATCCACACCGATCAGCCGGGCCAGGAAGAGCGTGTCCGCCCCCGGGAACTCGACCTGGATCAGCACGTACGGCGTCTCGGGCAGAAACTCTTCACTGCCAAAGTGGCACACGGTAAAGGCGTGCACGATCCCCTCGGCCGGGAACTCGACCCAATCCGTCTCGTTACCCGTGTACATATCGTGTCCGCGCGCGGTGGCATAGGTATAGCCCGTCTCCGGATCGCGGCTGGCCAAAAAGCGGCCATTGGCCAGGCCGGCAAAGAACGGCGAGTCCTGGCCGTAGGAATGCAGATAGGTGACGTTGTACGGCTGCTCGATCAGGATCGGCGACATCTTTTTCAGGCCTTCCAGCGTCGCCTCGTCCAGCTCGGCCGGGAAGGGCACGCTGTGCAGCACATAGCCGCCAAAGGTCTCTTCCATGTTGTGCGTGGCCATCCTATTCCTCCTTCTCCAGGATACTGACGGTGACGTAGGTGCCGGTGCCGGCGTGGCTGTGAATCGCCCCTCGCCTGGCATCCGCCACCTGCAGCGTCGCATCCCCAAAGTGCTTGTCGAGGGTGTGCTGCAACTGCCAGATCGCGAACACAGCCTGCATCAGCCCGGTGGCGCCGACGGGGTGCCCGCACGCGATCAGGCCGCCGCTCGGGTTCACCGCGCACACCGTCTTTTCCGGCAGGTCCAGCCCGTAATCGACGTTCGGCAAAAACGCCTGCCCACAGGCGGCAAAAGGTCCTCCCTCGCCGTAGCGGCACAGCCCCATGTCCTCGTAGGTCTGGATCTCGGAGCTCGTGTATGCATCGTGCAGCTCGACGAAATCGAGCTCACCCGCCGGATCCATGATGCCCGCAAACTTGTACGCTTCCTTCGAAGCCATCCGCCCGGCGCGGAACGAGTGAATACCGGGATAGCGGAACCCGCGATCCCACAGGTTCTGATAGTAGGTGCGGGTCTCGGCAGTGTCCTCGTTGGGCAGCAAATTATATTTCAGAAAATCGTCATAGCTCTGGTGCGGGCGGTCGGCCATGCGCATCGCATCGGTCCCGCGGCCGATCCCGGTGACCCGGACGCGCGGGATGCGCCGCCCACTCGCTTTTTCCATCTTTTCCAGCCCCTCTTCGCTGCACAAAACCGTCGCGGCTGCTCCGTCGGACATCACACAGATGTCCAGCCGGGTCAGCGGCCAGGCCACCATCGGCGCGTTGCGCACGTCGGCGACCGTGAGCTTTTGCCGTTTCTGCGCGTAGGGGTTGTGGTAGGCGTTCATGTGGTTCTTGACCGACACGTGCGCCATCTGCTCCGGCGTGGTGCCAAACTCCTTCATGTGCCGCGTGACCATCATGGCATAGTAGCCCGAGTAAAAGCCACCGACCGGATAGTCAAAGCTCACGTCCGAGGCGAGCGCGATGAATTCGTTCCCCTTCCACGTCGCCACGTGGCTCATCGTCTCAAAGCCGTAGGCCAGGCACACGTCCATATAGCCCGAGGCCACGGCCTTCCACGCCTCCTGGAAGCAGATGCCGCCGGTGGCGCCACCGCCCTCGACGCGATGGCTTGGCTTGGGGCAAAGGCCCAGATAGTCCTGTGCCATGATCGCGGCCATGAGCTGGCGGGCAAAATGGTCGGAAAAGTACGAGGCCACCGAGCCATCGACGATCTCGATGAACTGGCGATGGGTCAGCCCAAGATCGGCGATGGCATAGTCGTAGGCCTCTTTGACCAACGCGGGAAAGGTCATGTCCGGACGGGCTTTGGCAAACTTGCTCACTCCGCCGGACACAGCATAAACGGGTCTCATAGAACTTGCCTCCTTTTTTGGTGGGTCTGGTAGATCGTTACTGCGCTTCGAACCCGGGCAATCTCGTGCCTGGCCCGGCGCAAAATAAAAAGCCGCCCATCTCGCCCCTTTCCGGGGTGAAACAGGCGGCCCACAAGCTGGATTGGCACCCGGCTTGTTCGCTGCCACGGTCAACACGTACGCTCTGTTGGGTCGTTTGCCACACGGTGGAGCCAGGTCCACGCTGGCGCCTCCCAAAGCGATCCACGCCGATCTTGATGGGAACCATCCCACCGCGCTGAACTATACCACAGGCCGATCGAGAGGTCAAGCCGCCAGCCCACTTTAGACCAGGATACCCAGGCAGCAGTCCTTTCTCTCACAGATCATTGTGTGCTATAATACGAGATGCGCGGCCTTGGAGCACGCGCTCGTGAATTCATCGTCCGTGTGCAGCGGCGAGGGTCAACGGAGACGGCCATAAACCTGAGCACGAAATCTCGCCTCGACGGCTATCCCCGCCAGTTCTGGGTGCTGTTTTGGGGCGTGTTGATCAACACGGCCGGCGCCAGCATGGTCTGGCCGTTCATGACCATCTACATGCGCCAGACGCTCGACGTACCGCTGACCACGGTCACCCTGCTGATGACTTTCAGCGCGGCCGCCAGCCTGGCCGCCGTGGCGGTGACCGGGCCCGTGGTCGACCGCTTTGGGCGCAAGGGGGCCATGGTCCTGGGGCTCGTGTCAGGTGCGGCGGTGCGCGTGGCGATGAGCAGCGCCGGCACACTGCCCGCCTGGGTCGTGGTGATGGGCCTGCACGGGGCAGTGGGCCCGCTCTACCAGGTGGGCGCCGACGCCATGATCGCCGACCTGATCCCGCCCGAGCGCCGGACGAGCGCCTATGCCCTGATGCGCATGGCCTCGAACGTGGGCATCGCCATCGGCCCGGCGGTGGGTGGATTCGTGGCCGCGACGTCCTACAGCGTGGCCTTTTACATCGCTGCCGCCGGCGCGACGATCTATGCCCTGCTGATCCTGATCCTGGCCCGTGAGACGATCCCCCGCCGGCAGCCGGGCGAACAGCACGTGGGTGAGCCGGGGCGCGCCGGCACCTCCCCCCGAAAAGGGCCCGAAGCTGGGGGCCCGGCTGTCCTGCCCCGGCGCGAAAGGGGCTACGGCCCATTGCTGCGCGACAGCCGCTTCCTGGGCTTTTGCGGCCTGTTCAGCCTGGTCACCATCGCCCCGTCGATGGTCATGGTTCTGCTGCCGGTCTATGCCAAGGAGCAGTTTGGCGTGCCCGAGAACCAGTACGGCTTTATCATGGCCACCAACGCGGCCATGGTGGTCCTGTTTCAATACCTGGTCACTCAGGTCAGCAAGCGCTATACTCCCGGTCGGGCCCTGGCCCTCGGTGCGCTCTTTTATGGACTGGGTGCCGGCAGCGTGGCCTGGGGGGCGAGCTTTATCGCCTTCTGGCTGAGCATGGTCATCCTGACCATCGGTGAGCTGCTGTTAATGCCTACGGGCACAGCCCTGGCGGCGCGCCTGGCCCCGGCCGAGATGCGCGGCCGCTACATGGGGATCTACAATCTGACCTGGAGTGTCGCCTACGGACTCGGCCCGGTGTTGGGCGGGGTGCTGAACGACCAGATCGCCCCGGCCGCCACCTGGTACGGTGGCATGGCCGCCGCGTTCGTCGCCAT
>DATHUZ010000691.1:0-2509 GCA_035461725.1 Anaerolineae bacterium | reverse complement strand
CGCCGCAAGAAGTCGATGAACTCGCGCGTCCCCGGCACTACCTCCGAGCCTCGATACAGCACCCCATCCATGTCGACAATCAGGTGCGTGATCCCCCGCAGCACACCATGGCTACTACTCCTCACATCAGCCACCATCTCGCATCCCTATCTCTTGACCCATCGATCAAGTTCGTCTGGATAGTCTTCCACCTGAAAACCGGCCACTTCAAACCTCTCGAATGCTGCCGCGCGCCAGCGAGGCGAAAATCCCGATCACGCACAACAGCGCAAAGATGGCAAACGCCGTCCTGGCACTCGTCAAAAAGCTGCCATAATTCTGTGGCGCGATCTCGACCCGCCCAATATAGAGCGCAAAGAGCACAGTGACCACGCCCTGGCTCAACGTCTGGCCGACGATCCGCATCGTCCCCAACGTGCCCGAGGCAACCCCATAGAACCGGCGCTCTACCGAGCCCATGATCGCGCTCATGTTGGGCGAAGAAAAGAGCGCAAACCCAAAGCCGAGAAGGGCGAGCCGGGCCACAATTGTCCAGATCGGCGCGTCGGGATCGAGGAAGGCAAAGAGAAAGAGGCCGAGCGCCGTACAGCCCATGCCAACCGACGCCACGATCCGCGGCTCGATCCGATCCGACAGCCGCCCTGCCAACGGCGACAGGGAAGCCTGGACCACCGGCTGGGCGACGAGCACCAGCCCGGCCGCGGTCCCGTCCATCCCTCGCACCTCCCGCAGGTAGAGGCTCATCAGAAACGCCGTCGCGGCCGTAGCGGCGTAATTGATCAGCGCGGCAGCGTTCGAAAAGGCAAAGGGCCGGTTGGCGAGCAGCAGGTCGACGTTGAGCACCGGGTGGGCAGCTCGCGTCTCCCAGACGCCAAACGCCACCAGCCCGATTGCTCCGGCCACGATCAGGCCGCCGCCGAGCGGGCTCGGGAGAAGCGACATCCCCACCAACACGCCGACGAGCCCCAGCGCATAAATAATCGATCCCGCGAGGTCAAACTGCTCTCCTCGCGCCTCTGCCCACTCGGCGTTCAGTCGCCACATGATAAAGACGAGCGCGATCAGACCCAGGCCGACCGTTACAAAAAAGATGCTCCGCCAGCCCAACGCATCGGTGAGCAGCCCGCCAAAGAATGGCCCGACCGACAGGCCCAGATACACGGCAGCCACATTGATCCCGAGGATCTTGCCACGCTCCCCCGGCGCGAACACAGACGTCAGGATCGCCACGCCTGTCCCAAAGATCATGGCGCTGCCAAAGCCCTGCACCACGCGCACGCCAATGAGCATCTCTGTCGACCGCGACAGGCCGATGAGCAGCGCGGCCAAGGTAAAGATCGCCGTGCCGTAGGCATAGATCCGCTTGCGTCCGTGGATGTCGGCGATCTTGCCAAACGGCACCAGGAACGTCGCCGCCGCCAGCAGGTAGGCGATCCGGATCCAGGTCAGGGTGACCGCGTCCATCCCAAACTCCCGGCTGATCTCGGGCAGCGCGACGTTGGTCGCCGAGTCCATGAAGGGGGTCAAAAAAGAGGTAAGTGTCGCGGCAATCAGCGCCGCGCGGCGCACAGATGCCTGTTCGGTGATCTGCGATGAATCACTCATGCTCCCTCGATAACATCTGTGTAATCCTGGCGGGTGTCGACGTCGCGCACGACCGCGATGTCGTCCACGTCTACCACTTCCACCTCGTCCGCATGGTGGTCCACCACCGCCCGCCCCCCGCGATCTCCCTCGACCCGCGCCAATTCGGCAAAGAGCTGCCGGTCAAAGAGCACCGGGTTTCCCCGCTGCCCACGATAGTACGGGACGACGATCCGTGCACCTGAAGCGCGATAAGCCGTCACCAGCACGCGCAGCAGCTCAGCGCTCAGGCCCGGCTGGTCGGCCAACACGACGAACGCGGCATTCACTGTGGGATCGAGCGCGGCCAGTCCCACGCGCAGCGACGTGCTCATCCCTTTTGCCCATTCGTCGTTGCGCACTAGGTCGACGTCCAGCCCTTCCAGGGCAGTGATCACGGCCGGCGCACCCGCGCCGACCACGACGACCACCTGCGCCAGCCCGGCGTCGCAGGCTGCCTCCACGGCGCAGCGCACCATCGGCCTGCCATCCACGGGCAGCAGTTGTTTCAGTTCTCCCATGCGGCTGGAGCCGCCGGCAGCCAGCACCACCGCACCTACCGGCGACGAGGACTTGATCACATTCACAAGGGATCATTGTATCATGAAACCCCGGCCCGCGCCAAAGCACATGTGTGGCTTGCAGCCACCATGGCTTGCAGCCACCCTGGCTTGCAGCCACCCCGGCGCGCGGCCACACAGCCCCTGCTGCCAGGGGTGTATGTTACGTTCGTGAGAGCTGCCCTCTTGCACGCGCGGTTACGGAGGCCCGAGCTTGCTCGGGGAGGCTTTTGCCCGGTGCACACCTCCCCGAGCAAGCTCGGGCCTCAAATGCGAGCAAGTTGTCAGTGTGACCTACGAATCTGAAACACACCCCTGCCCACACC
>DATHUZ010000690.1:0-2958 GCA_035461725.1 Anaerolineae bacterium | reverse complement strand
CTTGAAAAGATCTCTTTTTTGTTCTTCCATTTCGCTCTATTCGATGCTTTCAGAAGCCCGTTGCCTGCTGCCAGCTTCAAGTGGCGCACTTTCGGCGCGCTTTTGGCGCGTTTTCCGCGCCGTTTTGGCGACAGGCCGTAGCCACAAGCCTTTTTTTGTGATATGCTGTGGCCAACTGGTAGCCGGCAATCGATCTGGCCGGACCACCGGTTGCCGATTGGCCCCTGATCTTAGCGCCTTTCGGCCAAAAGTCAAATGGAACGGCGCGCCGCTCCAACATTCCAATGCTGGAGCGAAAACCATGGAAAAGCAAACAGCGGGGCCGCGCGCCCCACAGGTGTCGACGACAGAGGCGGCCCAGGCCGCCACGGAAGAGGCGGTCGACCAGCTCTGCTGGTGCATCGCCCAGATCCTGAAGCGCATCCTCGACCCGGCGCCATCCGCCGGCGACGAGGACGCGGACGAATCATCGAGCCTACCAGGAGGACAGACATGTTCGCTGCACTATCCGGCAGAATCGTTCCACCGGTCGCGTTGAAGGCGCCGGTATCGTGGACTCACCCGGTCGCACCGTCCGGCCGCCTTGTAGCTTCCCGGATCGTTGTGACCCTGCTCCGGCTGGCCGTTGCCTTGCCGGCCCTGTACCTCGAAGCGTGCCTTGCGTTGTGGGGCTTGCTCGCCCTGCTCCCCGGCGAGGCGTGGTCTCGACTGGCGGCAGCCCGTGCAGGTGTTGCACGGCTGTGGACGGCCTTCCGGCTCGGCGCCGGCGTGACCGTGCTCTGCCTGCAGCCCTCGTTTGCCGAAATGGTTAAGTCGGGCGAGGGGTGGGCGCTGTTCAGCGCCGCGGCCGCCGCCCTTTTCATCCAGGTCTCAACGCCCAACGCCGGCGACCTCGGCCAGGACTGGGCCGACGTCGTGGAAAAGCCCCTCTACCCGCAAGACCGGCCGCTTCGCGCCGCGATCTACCGCCGGGTGTCCACGCTGGAACAGGAAGAGGAAGGGCATAGCCTCGACGAGCAGCTCGAGCGCGCCAAGCGCTACGTCAAGAACCAGGGCTGGGTGCTCGTCGAGGTGTATACCGACGTGTACTCGGGCAAGTCGGGCAAGCGCCGGGCGCTGCGCAAGCTGGAGAAGGCGGTGCTCGCCGGCGAGGTGGACGTCGTCGTCATCGACCGCATCGACCGCCTGTACCGCAACCTGGCGGGGTTGCTGCGCCTCGTGAGCCTGTTTCAGGAGAACGAGGTGGCCCTGGTCTCGGTGTCGGAGCAGATCGGGTTCGACACGCGCTGGGGGCGGCTGGTGCTCATGGTGCTCGGCGCGTTGGCCGAGTTCTACCTCGACTCGCTTGCCGAGGAGACGCGCAAGGGCAAGCGGGCACGAGCGCGCAAGGGGCTGGCCAACGGCGCCTACCGCTTTGGCGTGTGCAACGGGCTGTGCAGCGAGTGCACCGATCCCAATGGTGAGGGATATTGTCCGCACTTTGCCGGCGAGAACCGGGGCGACGGCCGCGTGCCGGTGCACCATCCCATCGAAGTGGAGGCGGTGCGGCTGATGTATCGCTGGTACGCCACCGGGGACATGTCGTACGCCGACATTGCGTGGCGGATCAATGCCCGGCTGCACGCTCTGCCCGATGGGCGCAAGGTGCACTACCGGTCGAAGGGGCAGCCCGGGCGGAGCGAGCCGGGGCCGTTCACCGACGACGCGGTGCGCTACATCGTGTCCAACCCCTTCTACAAGGGCCGTGTCGGCTATGGCGGCGTCAAGGCGAACGGCAAGAAGGAGCGCAAGCCCGTCGAGCTGTTCGACGGCCAGCACGACGCGCTCGTCGACGAGGAAACGTGGAACCGCTGCCGGGAGATCCGCCGCCGGCGGCGGCACCGGCCGGACGGCGCCGGCAGTCCGGCGCGGACCTACCCTCTGTCGCGGCTGCTCTTCTGCAACCGGTGCAAGGGTTCAATGCGCGCCTTTTCCAGCAACAACGCCCAGAACCGCTACTACGGCGACCACCTCTTCCGTGAGAAGTGGAGAGGCGATCGGAAGAAGCGTGGCACGACCGAAGAGGAACTGGAGGCCAACCTGGGGTTGGCGTACGACCACCAACCAAACGTCGCCGCCGAGGTGGCGGAAGAGCAGGTGCAGGCCATCGTCGGCCAGATCGAGCTGCCGGTTGAGTGGAAGCAGCTGATCCTGGCCTATCTGAGCGACGAGGGTGGATTGAGCTCCTTCCAGCGCCAAAAGCTCGAGGTCTACGAGCAGATGCGCCGGGCCAACGAGCGCTACACGGCGGCGGTGGCGCCGATCTCGCGCTGGGAGGTGGAGCGCATCGAGCGCGAGTGCCTGGCGCAGTTGGAGCGGCTGGAGCGGATGCTGCCGCCGGGCACCGACGAGCCCGACGTGTGGCCTTACCTGGACGACCTGGGCCAGTTGTGGGCGGCCGCCACCTGGGAGGAGCAGAATCAACTAATTGGCCAGATCTGCTCTGCCATCTATGTCGAGGACGAGGACGTGGTCAGGCTGGTCGCCTATCCTGCGTTCCACGAGCTGCTGGACGAGGCAGCTGGCAGGGCGGCAGGGAAGGCAAGTGAGAGAGGAGTATCATTGCGATGAGCAAAAAGAGAGAGCGACCGAGGTACCGGAGTCCCAGGCGCCGGAGGGTGACCGCCGGGCCGGATGATCGCCTGTCGACCATCCTATTCAACCCGGTGTACGGCTACGGCCGCTGGCTGGAGCCGAGGGATGTCGTGGCGGCGCACGTGCTCAGCAAGAATGTGGAGCTGGCGGCGAGGCAGAGGGCCCAGGGATGCACGCTGACCCTGGACGAGCTGGACGCCGAGTTCGTCGCCCTGATGGACGACCTGGTGACGGGCGGTCTCTGCCGGCGTTTACAGGACCTGCCGCCCCTCATCCCGAAGGCAAAGTGGCTCCAGGCGCAGCAGGAAACCATCCGCCGCCTGA
>DATHUZ010000689.1:0-4134 GCA_035461725.1 Anaerolineae bacterium | reverse complement strand
CCCACCCCGACTTTTTGAGAAGATACTCGTCTTTGACAGATTCGGACCGTGGTGGTATGATCGCCGGCATGTTGGAACTGGTGCCCAGGCTGCCACTCTATTGGAGCTTCTACCGCTTTGGCCGGCCGCGACTGCTGCCCTTTAGCATCGTCGTGAGTGTCAGCTATCGCTGCAACAGCCGCTGCCAGACGTGCGGCGTGTGGCGCAAGGCAGGCGAAGAGATGAGCCTGGACGAGTGGCGGCAGGTGTTTCAGCACCTGGGGCGCACCCCTTTTTACCTGACCTTCACGGGCGGGGAGCCGTTTTTACGCGCGGACCTGGACGAGCTGGTGATCGCAGGCGCCGAGATCTGCCGGCCCGGGGTGATCACGATCCCAACCAACGGCCTGCTGACAGAGCGCATCGTCGACCGGGTGGGCCGGATCTGTGGCGCGGCGCCTGGCTCGCAGATCGGCATCAACCTGTCACTCGACGGTGTGGGCGACGAGCACGACGAGATCCGCGGGGTGCCGGGCAACTGGCGGCGGGCGATGGAGACGTGGCAGGGGTTGAAGGCACTCCAGTCAAAGCACGCCAACCTGGTGTTGAGCGTGCACACTGTGGTTTCAAAGCTCAACGTGGGGCGGATCGGCGCGATCGCGCGCGGGCTCGAGTTCCTGGAACCCGATTCGTACATCACAGAGGTGGCGGAAGAGCGAGTCGAGCTGGGCACCGTGGGATGGGAGATCACGCCGGCACCCGAAGAGTATGCGCCCGTGGCCGACGAGCTGTCGGCGCGCGCCAGGAGCGCGCCGGCACAGGGGCTGGCACGGGTGACGCAGGCGTTTCGCGCCCACTATTACCAGCTCGCCAAAGAGGTGCTGGCGCAGGGGCGGCAGGTGATCCCCTGCCACGCGGGGTGGGCCAGCGGTCACATCGCCCCCAACGGGGACGTGTGGACGTGCTGCATCCGTGCCGAGCCGGTGGGGAACGTGCGCGAGACGGGCTATGACCTGGCGCCGATCTGGTTCGAAAAGGTGGGCAGCCTGGGCAAGCTGCGACAGAGCATCGCCGGGCGAGAGTGCGCCTGCCCGATGGCGAACGCCAGCTATGCCAATATGCTGCTTCACCCCCCGACGCTGATGCGGGTGGTCCGCGACGTGCTGTAACCTTCTTGATCCCTGGTGCCAGTTTGCCAAGAGGGAAAAATGATGGTATCATCCTGGTAATCCTCGACGGCGAAGGAGGGAGTTGAGTGTGAGCCAGACTGGTGAGTTGACTTGTGCCGAGTTTATGACGGCGACACATCGCCTTTCAGGTCAGATCTCGACAGGTGTTAAACTGCTCTGTGACGTGCTCAACGACCGCTCGCAGTCGTACCTTTTGGTCTACAACGTCTATGTCTCGCGCCTCGACGATGCCGGCACGATCATGACGCACGCGCCGGCGGCGTACATTTCGAAGGAGAACCTGACGCTGGTGGTGTGCGCCGGGCGAGAGGCACGCAGCGCCGAGCGTGGGCGGTTCAGCGCGCACGAGTACCAGGCGTTGGTGACGATCGATGGGTTCGAAGTGGAGGGCAAGTTCGTCGGGCCGCACCGCCTCGACCTGCGCGCTTTTTCTCCGGCCAACCTCGACAGCTTTGTCGTTCTGACGGACGCGATCGCAAGGCCGATGGCTATCCCCGACCTGAGCTTTGCCGGGGAGGTGATCCTGATCAACCGGGCCCATCTGGAGAGCTTGTGCTTGAACGAACAGGGGTCAACGTAGGAGGAACGCAAAGAAGCCGACCATGCCCAAAGCCCTGGTAATCGACGACGAAGCCGCGCTCACAGCGGTCATTGCCCGGCAGTTGAAAAGTGCCGGGTTCGAGGTGGAAACGGCCACCTCGGGCAGCGAAGGGTTGGCCAGGGCCAGGAGCGTGATCCCGGATGTGGTGATCGTCGACGTGATGATGCCCAATATGGACGGGTACGAGGTTTGCCGCCGCCTGCGCCGCGATCCGAGGACGAGCCGGGCGGCGATTGTCGTTCTGACGGCGCGCGGACAGCTCGTCGACAAGCAGATCGCGCTGCGCGCCGGGGCCGACGCACACATGCCCAAGCCCTACAAGGGCCACGATCTGCTGGAGACGATCGAGACGGTGCTGGCCGGGCGGGCGACAAGTGGCCAACGTGCGGGGCAGCAGGTGGTGGTGCTCCGGCTGACCGAAGGGGCGGGCGCGACGACGGTGGCCGTGAACCTGGCTGCCTGCCTGCGCGGCAGCCAGGGAATGCCGGTGGCGATCGTGGACACGGTTCTGCGCCGCGGGCAGGTGGAGTACCGGTTGGGGCTGCCGGCGATGTGGGAGTGGGCGGAGGGTGATGCGAAGGACCCCGACGTGGTGGCGGGCCGGATGGTGCGGCACGAGAGTGGGTTGTGGGTGCTGCCGGCGCCGCCGGCAAACGTGCCGCAGCCCGTCGCTGACGACGTCGCGAGCATGCTGCGCATCGTGAGCAAATGGTACGACTATGTCGTCGTCGACACACCTTTTCACCTGGGCTCGCTGGCACCGGTGCTCATCCGCAGTGCTCACCTCGTGCTGTTGGTGTTGGAGCCGGAGGTGGGTGTGCTGCGCTCGGCGCCCGCGAGTATCTCGGCGATCCAGAAACTGGCCGGCCGCAGCCTGAGCGTGTGGCCGGTGGTGAACAAGGCGGTGGCGGGGGGGGAGGTGCTGCGCCAGCAGCTCGAGCAGGCGCTGCGACAGCCGGTGATGGCGATGCTTCCGAGTGACCCCGCGGCGTCGGCGGAGGCGCTGATGACAGGCTGTCCCGTGGTGCTGGGAGCGCCCGACTCGCGGCTGGCGGCCGGCCTGCGCGAGCTGGCGGGCAGCGTGCAAAAGATGTTCGCGGCCCACCCACTCCGGCGGATTCCCACAACGTGAGACTGGTTCGATCAGGAGAGGCAACAAGATGAAGGGACTGATTCTAAGCGGTGGCAAAGGGACGCGGCTCTACCCGATCACGTATACGAGTGCGAAGCAGTTGGTACCGGTGGCCAACAAGCCGGTGCTGTTCCGCGTGATCGAGGCGATCCGGGATGCGGGCATTCACCAGATAGGGATTGTCGTGGGCGACACGGCACCAGAGATCAAGGAAGCTGTTGGCAATGGCCGCCGCTGGGGCGTCGACATCAGCTACATCCACCAGGAGCAGCCACTGGGGCTGGCGCACGCCGTGAAGGTGAGCCGCGATTTCCTGGGCGACGAGCGCTTTGTGATGTTCCTGGGCGACAATGTGATCCAGGGCGGAATCTCGAATCTGATCGGCGAGTTTGAGGGGAGCGGCTACAACTGCCAGATCGTGCTCACCCCGGTGGACGACCCGACGCAGTATGGCGTGGCCGAGCTCGACGGCGAAAGCCGGCGCATCATCCGGCTGGTGGAAAAGCCACGCACGCCGCCCAGCAACCTGGCCCTGGTGGGGATCTATATGTTCGACGCGCACATCTGGGAGGCGGTGAACGCCATCTCGCCCTCGTGGCGCGGCGAGCTCGAGATCACCGATGCCATCCAATACCTGGTCGATCAGGGCTATGACGTGCACCCGTACGTGCACCGGGGCTGGTGGATCGACACGGGAGCGCCGGGAGACATGCTCGAGGCGAACGACCTGGTGCTCGACGAGATCGAGCCGGCGATCGTGGGCTATGTCGACCGCGACTCGGACGTGAACGGCAAGGTGACGGTGGAAAAGGGCGCAGAGATTATCAACAGCCGCATCCGCGGGCCGGCGATTATCGGCGAGGATGCGCGCATCGTCAACTCGTACGTCGGGCCGTTCACGTCGATCTATCACCACGTGTTGGTGGAGGGAAGCGAGATCGAGCACAGCATGGTGCTCGAGTATAGCGAGATCGTGGATATCCCTTATCGGATTGCCGACAGCCTGATCGGGCGCAAGAGCAAGATCCACCGCTCGCCCATCAAGCCCAAGGCGCTGAAGGTGCTGCTCGGCGACCACAGCGATGGGGGGATCTTGTGAGATGGGGTGCAACAGGCGGCTTGAAATTGGACGGGCAGCCGGTTTCACGCTAATATAGGGTTTCAATTCGAGGGGCCAGCCGGAAGGGGGGTGAGTAACATGGGGACCGTACGCAAATGGCGTAAGAAAAGAA
>DATHUZ010000688.1:0-5441 GCA_035461725.1 Anaerolineae bacterium | reverse complement strand
GCTGCTGCCCGATCTGCCACACGACACGATTGCACCGCTGGCAGGCAGGCTGACACGGCTGTGGCGCGACAGGGATGGGCACCGTGTCGCACGGCCTGACGTCAAACCTGTTGTGCTGGAGCTGTGCAGGCGCGGTTACCGGCTGGGGATCATTGCGAACACGATCACCGAGACCGAGATCCCGGACTGGCTGGTGGAAGATGGGCTGGAGAGCTGTTTCGAGGCGGTGGTGTTGTCGTCGAAAACGGGAACCCGCAAGCCAGGCCCCGAGATCTATATCGATGCGGCCAGCCGGCTGGGTGTCGAACCGTCACACTCGATGTACCTGGGCGATAATCCGTCGCGCGACGTGCTCGGCGCGCGGCTGGCGGGGTATGGGATGGTCCTGATCCTGATGGAACCGGCGACGCTGGCGAAAGAGCCGCCGACGACGACGGATGAACCGGACAGGGTCATCTACGAGTTCCGCGAGCTGCTCGACATTTTCCCGGCGCGCGATGGCCGGAATGATGGCAGATGAGGAGTGAGCAAGCTGTGAGCGGAGGGCACCCCGCCGGTGGTGGCGCAGTTCTCGCCGATGCCGTCCGGGCCCTGTATCGCGCCGGCCAGACCGACTACTGGCTCGAGCCGACGATCCTGGTCGATGACAGAGGAGAGCCTGCCGGCCGAATAGAGGACGGCGACGTCGTCGTCTTTTGCTGCCGCCGCGGCGAGCGCGAGATCCAGCTCACGGAAGCCTTTGTCGATCCCACGCTGGATCGTTTTCCGAGGCGGAAACTGGACGACCTCCTGTTCGTGATCCTGACGCTGTATCACGAAAAATTCAGGCACCTGCCGGTGGCCTTTGCCCCGGCGGCGATCGAGGGGACCCTGGGCGAGGTGGTCAGCCGTGCAGGGTTGCGCCAGGTGCGCATCGCCGAGTCGGAAAAGTATGCGCACGTGACCTTTTTCTTCAACGGCGGGTCGCCCCGAACCTTCGCCGGGCAGGACGATGTGCGCGTGCCCTCGCCGCACGGGGTTCCCTTCGAGCAGGTGCCGGAGCTGAGCCTGGCAGAGGTCACAGCGCAGGTTGTGCGCGGCATGAGAGAAGGATACGACCTGGTGGTGGCGAACCTGGCGAATGGCGACGTGCTGGGGCACACACAGAGCCGCCAGGCCAAGCTGGCGTGCGCCACGCTGGTGGATGGGCGGTTGGGCGAGATCACTGCCGCCGCGCGTGCGGCGGGTTACGTGACGCTGGTGACGGCCGACCACGGCAACCTGGAAGAGATGGTCCACCCGGATGGCAGGCCGCACGTGTCGCACACGGCCAATCCTGTGCCCTTTATCCTGATCGATCCAGACAGATCTGCGCCCAGCGCGGTGCGCGACGGCAACCTCGCCGACGTCGCGCCGACCGTCTTGTCGGTCCTCGGGCTCGCGCCGCCAGAGGTCATGACGGGGAGCTGCCTCGTGCCCGGCCATGACTGGGGTGAGCGTCGACGCGTACTCTTGTTGATCCTCGACGGCTGGGGTCTGGGCCGGGACGACGATACGAATCCGATCTGGCTGGCGCCGACGCCGGTATGGGACGATCTCACCCGGCGCTATCCTACCTCGCGCTTGCGGGCGGCGGGCGAAGCGGTGGGCCTGCGCGAGGGCAAGCCGGGCAATTCCGAGGCGGGCCATATGAGCCTGGGCGCCGGCCGCGTAGTGTTGCAAGACGACGTGCGGCTCGACGTGGCGATGCAAGACGGCTCGTTTTACAGCAACGAGGTGCTGTGCGGCGCGATCGACGAGGTAAAACGGCGCGGCACGAGCCTGCACCTGATCGGGCTGCTGAGCGAAAAAAGCTCCCACGGCTCGGTCGACTATCCATTGGCCTTGCTGCGCATGGCTGCCGAACGTGCCGTCGACCACGTGTGCCTGCACATGATCCTGGACGGGCGCAGCACCGAGCCGGGCAGCGCTCCTGAATTGCTCGAAAAGCTGGACTGCCGGGTGGTGGAGGCAGGAGTGGGGCGGATCGTTTCGTGCATGGGGCGTGGGATCGCCCTGGATCGGAATGGCGACTATGAAAAGACCCGGCGTGCCTACGAGGCCCTCGTATTTGGCATCGGAAGGCACGCTTTACCAAGCGCAGGAGATGGACAGAGAGAAGACCATGACAACTGACGTCGCGCTATCGACCATGTGGGCCATCGGCCAGTTTCCCAGCCTGGCCGATTTTTTCACTGCGGGGAAGGAGCTAGGATTCGACCGGTTCGAGCTGAACCACGGGATCGATTCGTCCATGTTGAAGGGCTTACGGCTCGACGGGATCATCACGAGCGTCCATGAGCCGTGCCCGGCGGACGTTTCGCTGGCGGAGCTGAAACGGCGCAACTGGCTCGTTTCCGCGCGTGACGAGGAAGAGCGGAGGCAGGGGGTGCGCGCCATCGAGCGCAGCATCGACCTGGCTCAAGCGCTGGGTGTGCAGGCAGTGATCGTGCATCCGGGGAAGGTGGATATCGACCCCAAGCTCGAATGGGTGCTGCTCGACCTGTACAGGGCCGGGCGAGCAGGACAGCCCGAATACGCGGAGGCCAGCAAGCGGCTGGCGGCGGCGCGGGCGGAGCAGGCAGCAGGAAACATGGCGCCGGTGCGGCGCAGCCTGCTGGAGCTGGCCGAGTATGCCGGCCGGAAGGAGGTGCGCCTGGGGCTGGAGAACCGCTTTCACTACCACGAGATCCCCCTGCCCGACGAGCTCGACGAGCTGCTTGGCCTGGGCCCGGGCGACGTGGTTGGCTACTGGCATGACGTCGGTCACGCCCAGGTGCTGGAGCACCTCGGGTTTGGCACGCACGAAGAGTGGCTGCAGCGCTTTTTCGGCCGCATGGTCGGCGTCCACCTGCACGACGTCGTGGGCGTGAACGATCACCTGGCT
Organism: Anaerolineae bacterium; assembly: GCA_035461725.1. GTDB lineage: Bacteria > Chloroflexota > Anaerolineae > JAAYZQ01 > JAAYZQ01 > JAFGIA01. The sequence continues at coordinate 2,536 of DATHUZ010000688.1, read as the reverse complement.
GCCGGGCTGGGGCACGTCGACTGGGAGATGGTGGCCCGCTACCTGCCGGCCGGGACGCTGCGCACGTGCGAGTTTCAGACAACCAACTCGCGGCAGCAGGTGGCGGACGGGTTGGCGTGGCTGATCGATCGAGGCGTGTGAGGGGGATGCCGGTGGAAGAGCTGGACCTGTTTCATCCGGACACTTTTGCCGAGGTTCTATACGCCAGGATGGTGGAGGTCAACCCCGGGATCGAGGAGATGGAGCTGTACGAGTTTCGTTACGCGCTCAACAACCTCTTCCCCGAGGAGGGAGGCTGGGCTTCTGTCGGGCCGGACGACCGGGCGGAGATCGAGGCGCTGATCGCGAGTAAAGACTTTTACACGGCGATCCAGATCAAGCCGCGAGTGGGCGACAGGATCGTGTTCGACGAGGCGATCGTGCGGCTGACGAACATGCTCTTTGTGGGGCTGGTGACCGGGGAATATGGTGTGGAGTGGGTTCGAGCCCACTTCTATTTCGACATCCGGGGCTTTTACTTTTTGCCGCGCACCCGCTATTTCACCGGCGAGGTCGTGGCCCATCTGGGCGGCGGGCCGCTTTTCACCTTTGAGCGCAGACAACAGCGTTTCGACCGCTGGCAGTCGATCGGCTACAAGGCTTTCCGGGAGGCGAACGCGGAGGTGGATCAGGCCTTCATCCAGGCGGTGCACCGGCTGGTGGAGGTGAAGGGCACACCGATCGTGCTGGCGATTGCCGGGCCGACGGCGGCGGGCAAGACAGAGATCGTCGCGCGCCTGCGCGGCTCGTTCGAGGAGGCGGGACGGCGCGTGACCTCGATCGAAATGGACAACTTTTTGACCGATCGAGATTATCGAGAGGAGAAGGGCATCCATACACTGGGGAAAGAGGCGATCCATTTCGAGCTGTTCAAGGAGGGGCTGGAAGCGATCTGTCGTGGCGAAAAGATCACTATTCCCCGCTACGATTTTGTGTATGCCACCTCGAGCCACGACCTGGATGGCGCACTAAAGCCGGGCGGAGTGCCGATCGAAGTCGAGCCGGCGGACGTGATATTCATCGAGGGCAACTTTCCTTTTCTGCTGGAGCAGGTCGCGCACCGGATCGGCATCAAGGTGGTCTATTTGACCGACGATGACGTCCGGATGAAGCGCAAGTGGAAGCGCGACATCGACTATCGTAAAAAGTACGAGCCTACTTATTTTCGCAACCGCTATTTTCGAAACCAGTTCCTGATGGCGGAGAAGTGTTACCGGCCGCAGATGTGCTTGTGCGACCTGGTGGTGGATACCACGGGCGCCGCCATCTGGGCGACCCCGGAGATGGCTCGCATCCTGATCCAGGGAGGCAAGGAGCAGAGATGCCCTGGTTGTTGACCGTCATCATCGTTATCGCGCTGGCATTTGACTTTTTGAACGGGCTGCACGACTCGAGCAATATCGTAGCCACCATGATCTCGTCGCGCGCCCTGCCACCGCGCACAGCATTGGGCGTGACGGCCCTGGCCGAGTTCATTGGCCCGTTCCTTTTTGGCGTGGCGGTGGCGACGACGATCGGCAGTGAGGTGGTAAACCCGGTCGCGATCAGCAGCATAGTCATTATCGCGGCGTTGAGCAGCGCGATCGTGTGGAATCTGCTGACGTGGTACTTTGGCTGGCCGTCGAGCACCTCCCATGCGCTCATCGGAGGGCTGATCGGGGCGGTGGTGGTGGCCGAGGGGTTTGATACCCTTCGCCTGGCAGGTCTGGAAAAGGTGCTCCTCGCGCTCTTTGTCTCACCGATCCTGGGCCTGGTACTCGGCTACCTGATGCTCAAAGCCATCTATTTTCTGACGCGGGGCGCCACTCCGCGAGTCAACACGCTCTTCAAGCGTGCCCAGTGGGGCACGTCCGTGGTACTGGCCCTCAGCCACGGCACCAACGATGCCCAGAAAACGATGGGCATCATCACCATGGCCATGGTGACCACCGGGTACCTGGCCGAGTTCCGGGTGCCCTGGTGGGTGATCGCCCTGAGCGCCGGGGCCATCTCGTTGGGCACGCTGACAGGGGGCTGGCGGCTGATCAAGACATTGGGCGCCCGGTTCTACAAGATCCGGCCGGTGCACGCCTTTGGCTCGCAGCTAACGTCGGCCGGGATCATCCTGGGCGCGGCGCTGCTGGGAGGGCCGGCGAGCACGACGCAGGTGGTCAGCTCGGCCATTATGGGTGCCGGCTCGGCCGACAGGGTGTCGAAAGTGCGCTGGACGGTGGCGCGCGATATCGCCGTGGCCTGGGTGCTCACGATCCCTGCGGCGGCGGTCATGGCCGCCGTCCTTTATCTGATCGTAGACCTGTTTGTATAGAGAGGGAAGGAACGATGGGACTGAGAGAATTCTTTCGTCCAAGACAGGATCGCTTCCTGCAGTCGCTCATCGCCCAGTCCGAAATCACGCTGGCCGGCATGATGGCCCTGGAATCGTACGTCAAGAAACGCTCCGAAAAGCACGCGGCGGCGGTGAGGCAGGCTGAAAAGGACGCCGATGAGGTACGGCGCA
>DATHUZ010000687.1:0-13495 GCA_035461725.1 Anaerolineae bacterium | reverse complement strand
TCGCCGACGCTGACCACGTCGAACGGGTTGCGCACGTAGCGATCGGCCATCCTGGACACGTGGACCAGGCCATCCTGCTTGACGCCGATATCCACGAACGCCCCAAAGTCGACCACGTTGCGCACAGTGCCCTTCAGGCGCATCCCCTCGCGCAGGTCCTCCATCTTGAGCACGTCGTGGCGCAGGATGGGCGCCGGCAGCTCGTCGCGTGGATCGCGGCCGGGGCGCTCCAGCCCGTCGAGGATGTCGGCCAGCGTCGGCACGCCGACCTCGAGCAGCTCCGCCAGGCCTTCCAGGCCGAGCTCCTGGCGCAGGGCGCGCACCCTGCCCACGGCGTCGCGGCCCTTGATGCGCGTGCCTGCCAGGTCGAGCAGCCTGTCGACGATGGGGTACGACTCGGGGTGGATGGGCGTGTTGTCCAGGGGGTTGGTTGACTCGGGCACGCGCAAAAAGCCGGCCGCCTGCTCGAACGCCTTGGGTCCCAGGCCTTTGACCTTTTTGATCTCGGATCGTTTCTTGAACGGGCCGTGCTCGTCGCGATGGGCGACGACGTTCGCAGCGACGCGCGCGCTCAGCCCGGCGACGTGCGCCAGGAGCGCCGGCGAGGCGGTGTTCACGTCCACGCCGACATAGTTGACCACCGACTCGACCAGGCTGTCGAGCGCCTCGGTGAGGCGCTTCTGGTCGACGTCGTGCTGGTACAGCCCGACGCCGATGGAGCGTGGATCGATCTTGACCAGCTCGGCCAGGGGGTCCTGCAGGCGCCGGGCGATGCTCACCGCCCCACGCAGCGACACGTCGAGGTCGGGCAGCTCCTCGCGCGCCAGCCTGGACGCGGAATAGACCGACGCGCCCGCCTCGCTCACCATGGCATAGCGCAGTTTTGGCCGGTCGTCGATCAGCTCGGCGGCGAGCTGCTCCGTCTCGCGGCTGGCGGTGCCGTTGCCGATCGCGAGCACGTCGACCCCAGCCGCCTCGACGGCGCTGTTGAGCATTGTTTTCGCCTCTTCCCAACGCCGAACCGGCTCGTGGGGGTAGATCGTGTGCGTGCCGAGCACCTTGCCCGTCGGGTCAACCACGGCGACCTTGCATCCCGTGCGAAAGCCGGGGTCGATGCCCATCACCACCTTGCCCCTGAGGGGCGGTTGGAGCAGCAGTTTACGCAGGTTGGCGCCAAATACCTGGATCGCGTGCGCGTCGGCCTCTTCAGACTCGGTCGAGCGCAGGTCACGCTCCAGGCTCGGGGCCAGCAGGCGCTGGTAGCCGTCGGCGATGGCCATTTCCACCTGGTCGCGCACGAGGGTGCGCGGGCCCCGCAGAAAGGCCACCTCCATCAGGTCGACGATCTCGCCGTCGGGCAGGTCGACGCGCACCTTGAGCGCCCCGTCGGCCTCCCCGCGCACCATGGCCAGCCACTGGTGGGGCTGGAGCTCGTCGAGGGGGACGTCGAGATCATAGTAGGTGCGGTACTTGCCGCCGGCATCCACGCCGGCTTCGTCGCCCGCGAGCGTGCAGACGACGCGGGCGTGATCGAGCGACAGGCGCCGGGCCTGGCCACGCACGGCGGCGTCTTCGGCCACCCGCTCGGCAATGATGTCGCGTGCCCCGGCGAGGGCGGCGTGGACGTCGGGCACCTCGTCGGAAAGGAAGGAGGCGGCGAGATCGTCGAGCGCCTGGGTGGCCGTCTGCGCCATCAGCGTGTCGGCCAGCGGCTCCAGCCCTCGCTCGCGGGCGATGGTGGCACGGGTGCGGCGCTTGGGTTTGTAGGGCAGGTAGAGGTCCTCCACGGCTTGCATCGTCTGTGCCGCCTGAATCGCGGCCGCCAGCTCGGGGGTGAGCTTGCCCTGCTCCTCGATGCTCTTGAGCACCGTCTCCTTACGCTCAGAGAGGCGGCGCAGATAGCCGAGGCGCTCCTCGATCTGGCGCAGTTGCTCCTCATCGAGGTTGCCCGTCGCCTCTTTGCGGTAGCGGGCTACGAAGGGGATGGTGTTGCCGTCGTCAAACAGGGCCACGGTGGCGGCCACCTGGGCGCGCGCCAGGCTCAGCTCCTGCGCGATGGTGGATAGGATCTCGTTTTCGGTCATTCTTGCCTCATTCCAGAATGCGTCCCGGAGAATGTCGTCGCGAGGGCGAATTGTACTCGAAAACGGGAACGGCGGCAAGTTTCCATCCTTCGTGGCGCCCGCCCGGCGGGGCGCCACAGGCTGTTGCCGGTGGGCGTATTTCTTAGGGTTGCCTTTCTGGAGGCCCGAGCTTGCTCGGGGAGGCTTTCGCCCGGTGGACAGCTCCCGCGCAAGCGCCTTGCTGCGCAAGCTTGGCCTCCAACGCAAGCCAGATGCCGAGGAGACATCCGATTCTGGAACAGCGCCGTTGTTGGTTGTGCGACCGTGCGCAGGTGTGCACAGGCCAAAAGTGTGGTACAATAGGGCGCGTCCGGCCTACGCTGTGGCAATCAAGGGAAGAAGGGGGCATCGTGTCGGAAACAGCGCGCATGTGGATGGAAGTGTCTTTCAACGTCTTTTACCTGATCGTCGTCTGGGGCCTGGTCGTCACCATGGCGCTGCGGCGAGAAGAGGTGCCGCGCCGGGAGCGGCCGGTGGCGCGCAGGGTGCGTTGGGCGTTTGCCCTGCTTGCCCTGGGCGATACGGGGCACGTCGGGTTTCGGGTGCTGGCCTACGCGCTGGGCGACATGGAGGCGACAGTCAACCTGCTGGGAGTAGAGGCGGGCCTGGTGGGGCTGGGCGCCCTGTCGACCGCCGTCACCGTAACCTTTTTCTACGTCCTGGTGCTCGACACGTGGCGCGTGCGTTTTGGCCAGCAGTATGGCCCCTTTGAATACGCACTGCTCGCCTCCGCGGTGATCAGGCTGGTGTTGATGCTCCCCGCAGCGAACGACTGGAACAGCGTCGTGCCACCCCAGCCCTGGTCGCTCTACCGCAACCTGCCCCTGGTCGTGCTCGGGCTCGGCACGGCGTACCTGATCTTGCGCGACGCGCGGCGGGCCGGCGATCGTGCCTTCCTCTGGATCGGGATCATGATCCTGGTCTCGTACGCCATGTACACGCCCGTCATCCTGTTCGTGCAACAGGCGCCGCTGATCGGGATGTTGATGATCCCCAAGACGATGGCCTACGTCGGCGTCGGGTTCATCGCCTACGCGGCACTTTATCGCGTACGTGCGCGGGCCGGGCGCGGGGTCGCGCGAGAGGCGCCGTCATCTTAGCGACGTATCAAAAGAACTCAAGTTGTCTAGTTTTGTAGGGGCGTGGTTCCCGCGCCCTGCGCTGGCGAATTCACCCACAGTCTGTGATACGACCAGCGGGAGAGGAAAAGATGGAATCAGAGCCGTCACAGCAGGAATGGCAACACCTGTACGAGGCAGCAGTCGCCTTTAAAAAGGCGGCGCCGTGGGAGTGGATGGAGGAGGACGAGCTGTTCGGCGTCCGCAACCCGGAGACGGGTGAGATCGGCTGGGCCAGCGTGATGGGCCAGGCCGGCGAGCACCGGGCGCTGGCCATCTACCTCGGTGCCGCGGGTCTGCATGGCTTCTGGACGATCCACGAAGGGGGCGAGATGCTCGACCCGACGGTGCTGTTCGAGGTGCCGCAGTTACAGGCGTCGTTCGAGGACCGTGAGATACTCACCGACCGGGACCGGCAGGTGATCAAGTCGCTCGGGCTGAAATTCCGCGGCAGGATGGAGTGGCCGCTGTTTCGCAGCTATGTGCCCGGCTATGCGCCGTGGCACGTCATGGCGGAAGAGGCGCGGTTCGTGGCGATCGCGCTGGAGCAGGCACTCGACGTGGCGCGGCGCCTGAAAGAGAACCCGGAGCTGTTGGAGCCCGAGGAGGACGAGTACCTGGTGCGCGTGCAGGCCGGCGAGGGATGGGTCGACGAATGGATAGAGCCGGAGCCGTTCGGCCCACAGGCGATTCGACGCGTCGACGAGGCGAGGCTGGCGGCCGTGCGCGCCGAGCTGCCGCTTCAGAAATCGAGCCTCCAGGTGGACCTGTTCATGATGACCGCGACCATCCAGGAAAAGCGCGACGATCGCCCCCTGCTGCCCTACAACCTGCTCGTCGTGGACTCGCAGTCGGGCATGATCCTCGGCTCCGACATCGTGGTCGCGGCGCCCGACCTGGACGCCGCGTGGCTGAAAGCACAGAACTCGCTCGTGCAGATTTTCGCCAAGCTGGAGGGCATCCCATCGCGGATTCAGGTCAGGGACGGGTGGCAGGCGGATCTCTTTGGGCACGTGGCGCACCACCTGGGCGCGAGGTTGGCGATCTCGCCCTCGCTGCCGGCGCTCGACGAGGCACGCTATGCCCTGGAAGAGATGATGGCCGGGCGGTTCTGACCAAACGTGACGCACGAATCGGATCGCGAGCGCTGGAATCGCAAATACTCGGCCGGAGAGGGGCCGGCGCACTTTTCTCCGAAAGAGTTCCTCGTCGAGCACGCACACCTGCTGCCGGACGGTGGGCAGGCACTCGACGTGGCCAGTGGGTTCGGCGGCAACGCGCTCTGGCTGGCGGAGCGTGGATTTCACGTCGACGCCGTCGACGTCAGCGACGTGGCGGTGGAAAAGGCGCGTGCCGAGGCGGAGCGGCGCGGGCTGGCGGAGCGGATCCGGTGCATCCAGGCGGATGTGGAGGAATGGCCGGTACCGCCGGCGCGCTACGACGTCATCCTCGTCTTTTTCTACCTGAACCGGGGCCTGATGCCCCGCCTGGCGGCAGGCCTGCGGCCAGGCGGCCTGCTGTTCGAGGCGAACAGGAACAGGCGCTACCTGGAAGAGCGGCCCGACTTTGATCCAAACTACCTGCTCGAGCCCGGCGAGCTGCGCCGCCTAGCGGAAGAGGCAGGGCTGGCGATCGTACGTTACACCGACGGCACCCCGGATGACCCATACGCAGTTCGCCTGATCGCGCGGGCGTGACGGGGGAGACTGGAAGGTTGGAAGGTTGGAAGGTTGCCCCTTCCTACCTTCCAACCCTCCAACTTTATCAAGGTAGGTAGCCCAGCGGGTTTCGTGGCACCCCGTTCTCCATGACCTCAAAATGCAGGTGCACGCTCGTAGCGCGGCCGGTGCTGCCCATGGTGCCGATCTGCTGCCCCTTTGTCACCGAGTCGCCCGCCCGGACGAGCATCGTGTCCAGGTGTGCGTAGCGCGTCACGTACCCATTGCCGTGGTCGACCACCACCTGCAAGCCATATCCCCACGTGTCGCGACCGGCGAGGCTCACATAGCCGGCGTCCGCGGCGCGGATCGGGACCCCTGTGCGGCCAGAGATGTCAATCCCGCTGTGCCCCGACCAGAAAGCCTGGCTCAGCACGCCGGTGCTAGGCCAGGAGAAACGGCCGCTGCCCGTGGGTGCACCGGCCGGCGCCGCGCCGAGCTCCGGCATCGGGTAGCGGTGGCCTGCCACGACGCTCTCCTTTTTCCCATCGGGGATCATGATCTGCTGGCCCATGCGCAGGATATACGGCTCCTCGAGATCGTTCCCCTCGAACCCGACGATCTTGGCGGCGGTCGTCTCGAACTCGGCCGCCAGGCTCGAGACTGTGTCGCCCTCGACTACCGTGTGCCACACGCCGTCTACCGGCGGGATGATCAGCTTCTGCCCGACGACGAGCAGGTCGGGCGCTGATTGGATCTCGGGGTTGGCCCACACGATCGTCTCCGGTTGCAGCCAGTACCGCTGGGCGATGGACCAGACGTTATCGCCGGGTGCAACGGTGTGATCGACCGCGTGCAGGGCCGGCACCGGGCCAAAGAGCTCCTCGATGACAGGGTCGATCAGGTCCCACTGTGGGAGCAGCACGGCTGCGCCATTCTCACGCCGATGTGGGGTCACCAGGGGCTCGCGCAGTACCTGGCGCTCCACATCTGATGGGTCGATCTGTGCGGCCAACGCGGCCAGATTGACGAGCTCGGCGAGCGTCAGATCGGTGTGCACAGAGCCGGCCAGGCGGAAGACGAGGTCAGGCAGCGTGCGAAACACGCGACTGCTGCGCGCCTTTTCGAGCGCTGCCAGCAGGATGAGCTGCTGGCGCTCCGCCCGGTCGGCGTCTGACGTGGACATGCGCGAGCGCGCGTATTGCAGCGCCCGCTCCCCGTCCATCTGCTGCGCCCCGGCGTCGAAATGCACCGTCGTGTGGGCATGCGGGTCGTCGGGCCGCGGATCGGGGTAGAAAGGATCGTCGAGAGCCTGCGGCACATCGACCTCGATCCCGCCCAGCGCGTCGATAGCCTCGACGAACCCGTCAAAATCGACCACCACGTAGGCGTCGATGTCGATCCCGAAACTGGCTTCGATGGCATCTATCGCCAGCGCCGGGCCGCCCCCCGGATAGCCGTGCGTGTACCCGTACACATTCGCCACGTTGATCCTGTTATCGCCAACTCTGGGGATCGGCACCTGCAAGTCGCGCGGGATCGACAGCATGGCCGCCGCCCCCGTCTCCGGATCGGCGCTGACGACCACGATCGTGTCGGTGCGATAGCCCCACCCACTGCCCCCCCGCCTGTCGATGCCGAGCAGCAGGACCGTGATCCGCCGGTCAGAGCTGGCAGGCGGGAAAGAGAAGTGTTCGGGCTCGCCTGGCACGCGCAGCCATGCCGCTCCCGGGGCCTCGCCGGTTGACCGTGCATCTGTGATCCCAACGACGGGTACGTGTGCAGACGTGGGCTCGCGCGCTGGCCCAAGCTGCGGTGGCGAAACGCTCAACACCGTAGCGGCAACGACGACCAGGGCGAGGGCGATGAGCACGAGCACGCCGCGGCCGGCGGGGCGAGGGGACGCTGCTGCCGGGCGAGGTGCAGGGGCGCTGCGCCTGGACAGGGCGGCAGGGATGACGGGCGGCGCGACCACCATCGCAATCGGCACAGGGAGCCGGTCAAAGCGCCGGTCCATCAGCTCGTACTGGCGCGCAACCAGTTGGCAACTGGGGCACGCCGCCAGATGTTCCTCGGCGCGCGCCGCTTCCCCCCGGGTCCACTCGCGCCGGTAGCTCAACATACGCCGGACCTGTTTGCAGCTCATCCGTCCCCCTCCTCTGGCGCGTACAGCCGCCGGAACTTTTCTCTCGCCCGGAAGAGGCGTGTCTTGACCGCGCCTGGCGAGATCCGCAACACCCTGGCAATCTCGGCCGTCGATAGCCCCTGGCACGCAAACAGCAGAAGCGGCACCCGGTAGCGCGGCACCAGCCGCGCCAGGGTGCGCTGCACCGCGACGCTCTCGAGCGATGCATCCTGAAAGGACGTGTCCGCCGCCGGATGGCGGTCATCTTCGAACAGGGGCAGCCAGGAGATGAGGCGGCGACGGCGCAGGTGGTCGAGGGCGGTGTTGGTGGCGATGCGGTAGAGCCACGCGCGCCGGTTGGCGCTTGCAGGCAGCCGGCCGAGCGCCCGGTAGGCCTTCACAAAGGTGTCCTGCGCCAGGTCCTCCGCGAGCTGCACGTCGCCGGTCAGGCGGCACAGGTAGGCGTGGATGTCGCCATGGTAGTCGCGAAACAGCCGGACGAACAGCGCGTCCACGTCGGTGCCTGCCACCTCGAGCGCCAGGATACGGTCCATCAATCCCCCCCGGGTCGAGCGAATCCTCTTCTATAGAGTATAACGGATGAGCGATGCTGGCGGTTACAGGGATGTCTCAGGGATCGGGTATCAGGTATCGGGTGCCAGGTACGGGGTACGCGTTCCCGCTACCCGTTACCCGTTGCCCGATGGTTTGCGCTTCTCGATCCCCTCGGATCGAATCCGCTGCCAGCAGGCGCGGATGCGCTCCAGCTCCTCACGCGTGTCGGGCACCTGGCCGTAGCGGGCGTTGACGTACGCCTCGGTGATGGTGTGCGCGTCGGCCTCGTTCTCGGGCAGCGCGCGGCGGAGTGTGTCGAGGTACTCGTAAGGGGTCTCGGACGTGGCACGCGGATAGCCGGCATCGGTCGCCAGGCGCAGCAGGTTGGTATAGATGCGCCGGATCGAGATGGCCGCCAGAAAGCGCGAGCCGAGGCCAAAGCGCGACGCGGTGTCGGCCAGGTCACCCAGGCGGTCGAGGCCGCCGCGCAGCATGGCCCGCAGGTTGCGTGCGAGCGCGCGCGGGTCAAAGATCGACTCGTACTCGCCGTCGGCCTGGCCGCGCCGCCAACGAAGCTGCCGCCCCCACGTCCAGAGGAGGACGAGGATCACGATCACCAGCGGCAGGCCGACCATCAAGGCCACCTGCACGACGGCGAGATAACCGGGCCGTTCTTCGGCAGGAGGCGGCGGTGGGAGATCCATCCACTCCTGTAGCTGGAGGCGCTGCAATGCCTCCCGCAGACCCTCACCGAGCAGGGTGAGATCGATCGAAAAGAAAGAGAGGATCGTCTCGAGCGCCCACAAGACGAGCGCGGCGAGGCCGACGACGGCCAGCTCGATGACCCAAAAGACGGGCCCCAGCCAGGCCAGCACCTAGCGCAGGCCACCGCCGTAGAAAAAGATCGACACGAGCGACCCGAGCAGCACCAGGGCGAGCACAGAGAGCACCGTGGCGCCCACCCAGAAGCCGCCAAAGGGCACCGTCGTGCTGTTGGGTAGTTGGCTCACCGCCTCGATGCGCGACAGTGCCACAGCGACCAGGCTAAAGAAGAAAAAGGTGACCACAAAAGGCGAGGCGTCGACGTCGGCGACCAGGTGCGTCACGAGGCCGACGCCGATCAAGATGACAATACCGGCACGAAAGCTAAAGCCGACGCCCTCTGACAAGAGGCTGCGGCGCGCCAGGTTGAGCGCGCGCACCCAGAGGTATACGAGCAACATGATCGCCACCCAGCCCACGGGCATGATCGTCTCGGTCCGGCCCAGGCTGCTCAGCAGGCCGAGGAACCAGCCGGTGCCGCGAAACTCGAGCGAGGCGTAGACGTGGTAGCGCAACATCAGGGCGATCGCCGCCAGCAGCAGCAGCGCGGCCAGGCCCTGCTGGACACGCATCGGCAGCTCGGCCGCCACGAGTGAGCGGTAGATGTAGGCAAAGCCGAGGAGGAGAACGAGCAGCCCCAGCCACAAAAGCCCTGGCGAGTGAGGCTGGATGACGGGCGCCAGCATCAATAGCAGCGGCGCCAGCCACGACACCTCGGCTGCGGCCAGGGCGACGAAAATGGCCTCGCGGCGGACCGTCATCGGCTTGCACCGCCAAAGCGGAGTGGCGGCGCCACCTCTGGCGACCACTCGCCCGGCTCGCCCATCAACGCTTCGTCGAAGGGCAGGTCGCTCGCCGGCAGGCGGTAGACGGTGATGCCCGAGGGGAGTCCATAGGGGTGGCGGGCGTCGTCCCTCGGCGGCGCCTCATCCTCGAGAGACACGAGCACGACCCGCCGCCCGACGTCGCGCAGGCGCATCAGGGCCGCCAGCAGATCGTCGGTGACCACGCCGGTGACGACGACCAGCGTGGCCCCCCACGGCAGGCGCGGGCTCTCTTCGAGGAGCAGACCCTCGATCGACACGGTGGTAAAGCTCGTCACCGCGGCCAGCGCCTCGAGCATCCGCGCCAGTTGATCGGGGCGGCGGCTGGGAAGCACCTTGATCGGTTGGTCGGAGTGCGGAATCGAGCTGTTGGCCATCAGGCCGACCAGGTAGCGGTCGTCGACGGCGTGGTTGCAGATCGACGCCGCGACGGCGATCACTTTTTCGAGCAAAATCGGCCGCGTCCCCGCCCAATGGGGGATGATGGTAGCGACGTTGACAAACACGACCAGATTGTGGGTGGTGGTCGGCTCGTACACCTTGACCTGCAGGTCCTGCCGCCGCGCCGTCGCTTTCCAATGGATGTGCCGAAAGCTGTCTTCCGGCCGGTGGTCGCGCACCCCTACCGCACGGCTCGGGTCCTCCAGCATGCGCCACGTGGCCTTGGTCTCGCCAAACGGCTCTTTCGGCGGAAAGCCGAGCGCCTCCAGCGGCAGCACCTGGGGGTAGACGATCAGCCAATCGAGGTCGGGCACGCGCCTGTCGGTGGCAAAGAGCCCCCAGACGTCGCCCGAAGTCAGTTGGGCCGGTCCGAAGGAGTAAAAGCCGCGCCGTGTGCAGCGCAGCCTGTAGCGGCGCGTGATCCGCTCATAGCCGCGGATGGCGAACGCGCTGCGAAAGGTGCCCATCAGCCCGGCGGTGGACGGAAAGAGGTCGGCATCCTCGGGCACCAGCGTCATCGACCACCGGTCCTCCAGGATCAGCCAGCCGAGGGGCAGCAGCTTTTCGTTCGCCAGGCGCATCGTCAGGTCGATGGTCTCGCCTGGGAAGGCACGGCGTTGGCCCAGCGTGCGCTCGTAGCCCACACCGGTCAGGCTGCGCCGCCCCCACCACCACGACAGGGGGATAACGGTCAGTAAAAAAGCGGACAATGCGAAAAAGGCGCGCAGATCGAGGATCAGGGCGACGGGAATGAGCAGGATGGCGAGCTCGAGCCACGAATGGTTGAACATGGCCGCCTTCCGGTCACGCCTCTACAGGCACGGCGACGGTGTCGACCACTTCCGTCACCACCTCTTCGGGCCGGCGGCCGCGCAGCCGCGTCTGCGGGCTGATGATCAGCCGGTGGGTGAGCACTGCCGGCGCCAGGTACTTGACGTCGTCGGGCACGACGAAACTGCGGCCGCGCAGCGCGGCGAGCGCCTGGGCGGTGCGGTAGAGCGCCAGTGTGCCGCGCGGGCTGACCCCCAGCTCGACCGCATCGTGCTCGCGCGTGGCCCGCACCACGTCGACGATGTATGCGCGCAACGACGGCTCGACCAGCACCTGGCGCACCTGCTCCTGCATCGTGGCCAGCTCCTCGGCCGAGATCACCGGTTCGAGCCCCTCGAGTGGGTCCTCGCGCTCGTAGCGGATCAGGATCTCTTCCTCTTCGGCCCTGGTCGGGTAGCCGAGGGCGATGCGCATCAGGAAGCGGTCCACCTGCGCCTCGGGCAGTGGAAAGGTGCCTTCCAGCTCGATCGGGTTCTGGGTGGCGAGCACCATGAAGGGGTGGGGCAGGCGCAGAGTGTCGACGTCGACCGTCACCGTCCGTTCCTGCATCGCCTCGAGGAGCGCGCTCTGCGTGCGCGGCGTGGCGCGGTTGATCTCGTCGGCGAGGACGATCTGCGAGATGATCGGGCCGGGGCGGAACTCGAACTCTTGCGTCTTCTGGTTAAAGAAGAGAATGCCCGTCACGTCGCTGGGCAGCAGGTCGGGCGTGAACTGGATGCGCTTGAAGGTGCAGCCGGTGCTGCGCGCCAGCGCCTTGACCAGCGTCGTCTTGCCGATGCCCGGCACGTCCTCCATCAGCACGTGCCCCTCACACAGCAGCGCCACCAGGCACAGCTCGATGGCCTCATCCTTGCCGACGATCACGTTGGCGACGTTGTCGACGATCTGTCTTGCGGATCTCTGGATGTCCATGTTCCTCCCTCGTGGGGACTCGATTCAGCGCGACGAGTATATCACGAAACGGGGGTTTGGCAAAGCAGGCCACGACGTCGTGTCACTTGCGTTCATCCTGGCCCAGGCCATCGCCGTCCAGCTTGACTTTGGAAAGCTCCTCGACTATACTCGACCCAGTCGAGATCGAGTCGTCGCCCAAAGGCTGGGCAGGAGGAATCTATGAGCGAGCAGTATCGTCTCTATGGCTACCGTTGGGTCGTGCTTGCCGTCTTTATGTTCATCAACCTGACCATCCAGATGTTGTGGATCGGTTACGCGCCGATCACCGGCCCGGCGGCCACGTTCTATGGCGTCAGCGATCTACAGATCGGCCTGCTGGCGATGTCGTTCATGATCGCCTTTATCCCGCTCTCCATCCCGGTGTCGTGGGTGATCGACACCTACGGCTTTCGCCTGGCGGTCAGCATCGGTGCGGTGCTGATGGGCGTGCTGGGGGTGGCACGCGGCCTGGCCGGCGCGAACTATTCGCTGGTGCTCCTGTCGACGATCGGCATCGCCGCCGCCCAGCCCTTTCTGCTGAACGCCTGGACCAAGGTGCCGGCCAACTGGTTCGCCGTCGAGGAGCGGGCCACGGCCGTGGGGCTGGTGACGCTGGCGAACCTGGTAGGCACGGCCCTCGGCATGGTGTTGACGCCGGCCCTGGCCGAAACGCTGCCCATCCCGACGGTGCAGTTGATCTATGGTGGGCTGGCGGCCCTGTCCGCGGCGCTGTTCCTGATTTTTGCGCGCGAGAGGCCGGCCACGCCGCCCTGCCCGCCCGGGATGCAAGTCCGCTCGCTGATGCTCGACGGGCTGAAACACGCGCTGACGGTGAAGGCGTTCTGGCTCTACCTGGCGGTGTTCTTTGTCGGCATGGGCGTTTTCAACGGGGTCACCACCTGGATCGAGGGCATCATCCGGCCGCGCGGCTTTACACCCACCGACGCCGGGGCGCTCGGCGCGCTGATGCTGATCGGTGGGATCCTGGGCGCCGTGGTGATCCCGCCCTTTTCGGACAGGCAGCGCCGGCGCCAGCGCTACCTGCTGCTCGGGTTCACCCTGGCGATTCCCGGCCTGGTGGGGCTGACCTTCGCCACCGCCTCCTGGCTGCTCTACCTATCGGCGTTTGGCCTCGGTTTTTTCCTGGTGAGCACCAGCCCGATCGGCATGCAGTACGCGGCCGAGATCACCCATCCCACGCCCGAGGGGACCTCCAACGGCCTGCTCCAGTTGTTCGGGCAGGCGTCGGTGGTGTTTGTCTACGTCATGGAAGCGATGAAAAGTGGCAGTGGCTCGTTCACCCCGGCGCTGCTGCTCGCCATCGGCTTGATGGCGCTGAGCGTGCTGCTGATCACTCGGCTGCACGACAGGGCGAGCGCTGCAACAACTTGGCCTGAGCTCTCTATTTGAAACCGGAGCGCTTTCGCAATTCCCTGATGTGGATCGCCTGCACGGTGGCCCAGTAGAGCGCGCGCAGGCCGGAGGGTTGGTTCACCGGCAGCCGCCTGTAGTGCCAGGCGGTCAGGTGCCGGATCTCGCGGTACTTTTCGTCCACCGGTGTGCCGAACCACGCCTCGAACCTGGCGTGCGCCACTTCCCCGTTGGGCACCCCCATCTCGTCGCGCAGCCGGATGGCGTGTGACTCGACGACGTATTCCTGCTCGATCGACGCCGCCAACTGTCCGCCGTACAGGTACGCGTGCCACATCTCGTGGGTGATCACCGCCAGTGTCGTGACGGCATCGAGGCCCGGCTTGGCGTGGACACGCCTGATGAGGGGAAACGTAAAGCCGGCGCCGCCGGCGGCCCAGCCATAGGCGAACCTCCAGCCATGGAGCAACAGGTAGTCCATCGGCGGGCCGCCGAGTGCTGTTTGGCGGATCCGGCTGATCGCCGAAAGTATGTGTTGCCTATTCTCTGTGCTTTTGGACACGAACTGCTGAACCCATGTCCTCTCGGCGACCCTCGTTCTCATGGCATTATGTCAAAATGATCGCAGTGCTTTGGACGGATCATACCAAAATCGCGCCGCTCTCGCCGGGCAATCCGCTTAATTCGTCGCACA
>DATHUZ010000686.1:0-3417 GCA_035461725.1 Anaerolineae bacterium | reverse complement strand
CGCGTACTTGTCGCCAAGCCGGGCCTCGACGGCCACGACCGCGGCGCCAAAGTGATCGCCCGAGCGCTGCGCGACGCGGGCATGGAGGTCGTGTACACCGGCATCCGCCAGACGCCGGAGATGATTGCCGAAGCGGCACTCCAGGAGGACGTCGACGTGATCGGCATGTCCATCCTCTCCGGCGCGCACATGGCCCTCTTTCCCAAGGTGATGAAGCTGCTGCGCGAGAATGGCATGGACGACGTCCTCGTCGTCGCCGGCGGCATCATCCCCGATGAGGACGTGCCGGCGCTGCGCGACCTGGGCGTGACCGGCATTTTTGGCCCCGGCACCTCCACCGACAAGATCGTCGAGTTCATCCGCGAGAACGTCTCGGCGTGAGCGTGCCTCGTGACGACTGAACCGGCCGAGCTGATCGAAGGAGTGCTGGACGGGCAGCGGCGCGCCGTCGCGCGCGCGCTGAGCCTGGTCGAGGACCGGAACGCGGAAGCGCGCGATCTACTCGCCGCGCTCCACCCCCACACAGGGCGTGCCCACATTGTCGGCGTGACCGGCCCGCCAGGCAGCGGCAAGAGTACGCTGGTCAACGTGCTGGCCCTGCACCTGCGAAAAGGGACGGACGACCGGCCGCCCTGTACGATCGGGATCATTGCCGTCGACCCCACCAGCCCCTTTTCCGGCGGCGCCATCCTCGGCGACAGGATCCGGATGCGCGACCTGTCGGGGGACGCAGGCATCTTTATCCGCAGCATGGCCAGCCGCGGCAATCTCGGCGGGTTGGCATGGGCCACCGCCGACGCCGTCAAGGTGCTCGACGCCGCGGGATACGACCTGGTCATCGTCGAGACCGTGGGCGCCGGGCAGGCGGAAGTGGATATAGCCCGGACGGCGCACACCACCGTGGTGGTCGAGGTGCCCGGCCTGGGCGACGACGTGCAGGCGATCAAGGCCGGCATACTCGAGATCGCCGACGTGTTCGCCGTGAACAAGGCAGACCAGGAAGGCGCCGAGCACGCGGTGATGGCCCTGCGCATGATGCTCGACCTCGACATGCGCGGCAATCACACGGTCATGCACCATGGGCAGTTGATGCAGGTGGCAGGAGCGGCGCCTCGTGAGGCAACGGAATCAGGAAATCAGGAAATCGGGGAATCAGGTCAGGCGTGGCGGCCGCCGATTATCAAGACGGTAGCCACCCGGCGCGAAGGTGTGGCGGAGCTGGCCGACGCGGTTCTGGCGCACCGAACCTACCTGCAAGAGAGCGGGCGGCTGGTGTGGCGGCAGCGCGCGCGGGCCGCCGCCGAGCTGGAGACGATCGTCCAGCAAGAGTCGCTGCGCCGGGTGCTGGCGAGGACGGACCCAAGCGAGCTCCAGGATCTGATCGAACGAGTCGCCCGCAGGGAGCTGGACCCCTACACCGCTGGGCGGCAGTTGCTCGGCAAAGAAGAATCGAGGGAATGACCATGCCTACCGCGAAAATTCTCGGTGGAATCGAGAGGGCACGTGGCTACTATGAGCAGAACCGTGCCCTCTTTCAGAGGCTGGTAACCGAGGGCCAGGCACCCCAGGTGCTCTGGATCGGCTGCTCCGACTCGCGCATCGTGCCCGAGCTGATCGCGGGCGCCGAGCCTGGAGATCTGTTCGTCATGCGCAACGTCGCCAACATCGTCCCGCCCTACGGCACGGGGCAGACGAGCTCCGGCGCCGCCATCGAATATGCCATCCGGCACCTTCACGTGCCGCACGCCGTGATCTGCGGGCATACCGACTGTGGTGGCATCAAGGCGTTGGGCAGCCGGCTCGATCTGAGCCGGGAGCCGCACGTCGTGCAGTGGATTGAGCATGCGCGCCCGGCCGCGACCAGGATAGAAGCAGCCGGCGTGCCGGAAGAAGCGCGGCACCTGGCGATTGTCCGCGCAAACGTGCTCCTGCAAATGGACAACCTGCGCTCGTACGACGCGGTGCGCGTGGCACTCCGCGAAGGCAAGCTCGCGCTGCACGGATGGGTCTATCACCTCGAAACGGGCGAGATCGAGCGCTACGAGCCGCAGATAGGCCGTTGGATGCCACTGCAGGGCAACGATTAGAGAAGGAGGACCCATGCTGGTACGTGATTGGATGACCAAAAACCCCTTGATCGTATCTCCCGACACGCCCATCGAGAAGGCGATTCGCATCATGCGCAGCCAACGCATCCGCCACCTCCCTGTGATCAGGGAGGACGAAACGATCGCCGGAATCGTCACCCAGACGGACCTGCTCCAGGCTTCACCCTCGCCTGCCACGTCCTTGAGCGTGTGGGAGATCAACTTTCTTCTCGCCAGGATGCAGGTGCGAGACGCCATGACGCGCAAGGTGATTGTCGTCAGTGAAGAATGCCCGCTCGAAGAGGCGGCGATGGTCATGGCGCAAAACAAGATCGGCTGCCTGCCCGTGGTCCACGGCCGGCGGCTGGTCGGGATCATCACCGAGACCGACCTCTTTAACATCTTTACCGAGCAGTTGGGCGTGCGACGGTCGGGCGTGCGGCTGGTGCTGGTGATCGAGGATGCCCGGGGCGTGCTGTCTCGCATTGCCGGCCTGATTGCCGCGGCTGGGGGTAACATCGTGCGCCTCACCAGCCTGCCGGCAGATGATCCGGCACACCAGGTTGTGACCATCAAAGTCGAGGACGCGACGCGAGATATGCTCATGAATGCACTCTCTGATCACGTCGTCGAGATCCGCGACGTGCGCGACGCTCCCGGCTGGGACAGCAGCGAGTTCTCACCCTACCACTGGACGCTGGAGGCGTAGGATCGAGGTGACTGCCGGGCGGAGGCACCGCCACAATCTGGCCCTACGCCTGCTCGCGCTCTACCTCCTGTTCATTGTTCCGATCCTCACCGTCGCACTTGTTTTCGATGTGCAGGCCAGCCGGCGCCTGGAAGAGGACGTCGCCGCTGCCGACCTGGCGCTGGCCGAGGCCATCGCCCTCGAGACAGATGCGCTGCTGATCAAGGCGCGCCAGGCGGTCGAGGCGTTCGCGCGCCTACCTGCTGTGATCGACGCCGATGTCGCCGGCATGGCCGAGGCGTTCAGCATGGGCGCGATGGCGCGGCAGGACATCAATCTCTTCTACCGGCTCGACGCCGATGGTATCATGCTTTTTCACCACCCCGTCGGCCCCGGCAGCACCGTCGGCACCGACTTTTCCTTCCGGGACTATTTCCAGCAGGCCCGCGCCGGCACCGACGCCGTATTCTCCGAGGGGCGTGTTTCTCCCACCACAGAACGGCCCGTCATCACCGTCGTCATGCCGATCTGGCGTGCGCAGGGCGAGTTCGACGGCGTCGTCGCCACCAACCTGGAGCTCCAGAGGCTCACCGAGACCCTCGTCGTAATCGGGCAGGACCCGCGACCAAAAGACGCGGCCTC